>DASQMM010000166.1:0-5402 GCA_035645495.1 Brevibacillus sp.
GTTGCTTTGTATGGCACAGACCATTCGACCCGAGAATGAGGAACATTGGGTGTCAGCCATCTATGAAGTAACCGTAAAAAGCGGGGAAGCCCGGAATATGGAGTCTGATGGGGCAATTGCAGACCTGAAATGGTTTCGCATGGACCAGCTTCCTGCCAATCTGGCTTGCTTCACGATACCTGCGATCGAACATTTGGAAAACCGAAGAAGTCAGTGAAACAAAAACAGCAAACCTCGCTTGAGGGTTGCTGTTTTTGTTTTTTAAGGTTGCGGTAAGGTTTCGATTAAAACAGTGTAAGGTGCAGGGGTCTATAATACCTCTTATCTGAGGTAGCAAAAGAAAGAAAAAGGAGCAGAAGAAAATGAACCCATCTATCCCTCAAAAAGAGAGGATCACTGCATTAGACATCATTCGAGGTCTAGCGCTGTTCGGAATCCTGTTTATCAATATTAAAGGCTATATCATCCTGACGGAAGGAACTGAGATTCCTGTGAATACAGGGCTCAATGAAGTGATCGACACCCTGATCCTCATTTTCGTGGAAAAGAAGTTTTTCTCTATTTTCTCTTTCCTGTTTGGGGTTGGCTTTTATCTCTTCGCCTCACGTGCCGAGAAACGCGGGGATAAGCCGTTGTGGCGCTTTACCCGTCGCTTGCTGGCCATGCTACTCATCGGGATTATTCATGTTCTGTTCTTTTGGGGGACGATCCTGCCATTTTACGCGTTACTAGGCTTTTTCCTCCTTCCTTTTTACCGAGCGAGGGTCGCGACAATCAGTAGGTGGATTGTGGGGATTACCGGTGTATACTTGCTTGCGCTTATTGTCAAACTCACCGGGGGATTAAACTCCTTATCCAGTGTGCTGGACAACGTTGGTGCAGATTCTACCTTGATCTTCATTATGTTTTTGGCCGGATTCCTTGCGGCAAAAGCAGACCTGATCAGGCGAGTCAGTGAATGGAAAAAGCAGATCAAATTGGTCGTGATGGGGACGTTTCCAATCGTTGCTGGCTTTTCGATCTGGATCTGGTTTGCATCTCAGAGTGGAGCAGAAGATGTGAAGCTGATCGTTTCTTTGAGCACCATTCCGGCAGTTTTGTTTTATGTAAGTTCACTGTTTTTGCTAATGGAGAATGAGCGGATTCGTTCCTTTTTCCAACCCGTTGCGAGAGTGGGACAGATGGCTCTTACCAATTATGTGGCGCAAAGCTTTCTAGGATCGCTGATCATCTCACTCATGGGGCTTGAGACAGTCTCTCCTGTCAATGTTGTGTTGATCGCCTTTCTGATTTTTTTCGTACAGATTATCTACAGCATCCTTTGGTTCAAATTCTTTTCGATGGGGCCGTTGGAAAAAGTCTGGCGCTTTATGACCTATGGCAAACAAAAGGCGAAAAAGACCCATTCCCTGCAAACTTGATAATTGGGGGATGGTCATGCATACTCTCACATAGAGCATTGGAGGAGGCAGGATTGCATGTCTGGCAAAAAGGTTTTGATTATTGACGATGAAGAAGATATTTTGAAGCTCATTCAAACAGTTCTCATCAAAGAAGGAATTGAGCATGTCCTGACGTCTACCACAGCGGAAGACGGATGGATGCAATTTCAAGAAACGAAGCCAGACCTTGTTTTATTGGACATTATGCTGCCAGATGGAGAGGGCTATGAGGTTTGCAAGAAAATGAGGAGCATCTCCAAGGTACCGATTTTATTTATTTCGGCCAAAACGGAGGAGATTGATAAAATAGTTGGCTTTGCCATAGGCGGGGATGACTATATTACAAAGCCGTTCAGTCCCAAAGAGCTGGCCTATCGTGTGAAAGCACAATTGCGCAGAGCCGATTATTCGGTGGCTGAGGCCATAGAAGAACCGATCCTAAAAGCAGGTCCCTTTGAAATGGATCCCCAGAGAGCAGAGTTGCGAAAGAATGGGCAGCCCATTGACCTAAAACCGAAAGAGCTCGGATTAATGAAGTTTTTCCTCCAGAACGTCAATAAAGTGATCAGTAAGGAAAAGCTGTATGATGCGGTCTGGGGGGAGGACTTTATGGGTATTGATAATACCGTCATGGTGCACATTCGAAGATTGCGGGAAAAAATCGAAGACCAGCCTTCTCAGCCCACGTATTTGATCACCGTAAAAGGCTTGGGGTATAAATTGACTGTAGAGGATTAAGAACCATGAAATGGAAATTGACCGGACAATATTTGCTGTCGGTTGTTTTGGTTGTCATGCTCGTCATTTTGATCAATGTTTTCCTCACGCTGGCTTTGTTGCTCGTGCAGATAGGCTTCGATATCCCGATTATTCTAGAAAAGGAAACATCCCCCGAGCAATTTACCAGGGAGTTTCAGGATCGGATCCACATCGTACATGATGGTGCAACCATTACCGAAGAAGGAAAAAATGAGCTGCTTGCCAAACATGCGTGGATTCAGATTTTGGATGAAAATGGAAGGGAATTAGCAGGTTATCGAGTACCGGAAGGGGTAACGAAAAAATATACGCCAACAGATATCATCCAAATGTACAAGTATCAGGAAGTAAATGGAGATACGACTGTTTTTATTGGGGAAAAAGATGGCGGAGACAGACGCTACAGCTATTTCATCGGGATCGAGAACCCGAATTTAAATCGATACGTCATTTCCTATGATAACCAAGTTTTTTTCCGGATTTCGAAAGTGGGAACCGTGATATTCATCATTGATATTCTCGTTGCTCTGTGGATTGGCTATCTCTTTAGCAGGCGCCTGACACAGCCGCTAAACACACTCATTGAGGGGATCAAAAACTTGGCCCATCATCAATTCCATCATCAGTATAAGCCACAGGGAATCTATCAACATGTGTTTGATCATGTAAATCAACTATCCCATCAGCTACAGGCAAATGAGAAGGAAAGAAAGAAGCTGGATCAATTAAAAGAGGAATGGATCGCAAACATTTCCCATGATTTGAAAACACCACTTGCTTCCATCCAAGGTTTCTCCGAAATGATCAAGGATCCGGAATATCAGTTTACGTTGGACGAGATCAGGGAATATGCCGGGATTATCGAAAAGAAATCTCTCTATATTAAAGAGGTCATCGATGATTTGCATTTATCGACGCGATTAAAAAACAAAGAGCTATCCATCCGCAAGAAAACGGTAAACATGGTAGCTCTCTTGAGAAATATGGTAATCGATATATTGAATGATCCGGAATACGTGAATCGACATATTGAATTCCATGCAAAACAAGAGAATGTACCCGCAGAGGTGGATGAAATCCTGATCAGGAGAGCGATCACTAATTTGATTTACAATGCGATCGTACACAACCAGCAGGATGTAAAAATCGACGTAAGGATCGAAAAGACAGAACGAACGCATATCACCATTCAAGACTATGGCAAAGGAATTAAAAAAGAAGAGCTGGACAGAATTTTTGACCGTTACTATCGCGGAACCAATACAGGAGATGCGCATAAAGGTTCCGGACTTGGAATGGCCATAGCGAACGATATTATTCAGGCACATGGTGGAGAGATTGCCATTCATAGTGTAGAGGAGCATGGGACCACAATTGAGATTCAATTGTAATTACCCATGCTTTTTTTGTGGGAAAATGAAAGATTATCGGAAGCTGCTCCGTCTATACAGTGTCAAGGAGGTGGGACATACATGGACGACAATGCCGGCGCCGGCGTGCGTATCGAACAATGGTTTCACGCTTACAGCAATGATATTTATCGCTTTCTGGTCTATTATACGGGACGAACGGATATTGACGATCTTGTGCAGGAAACCTTTATTCGTGCTCTCAAGGCTCTAGAGAAGACAGAGGTTAAAAACCCCAAAACGTGGCTGTTTGCCATTGCCAGACATGCGGCCATTGATGAAAAGCGCAGGTCAAAATTGATGAACTGGCTACCCGATCTATTCCTGCAGCAGCTTATTTCGCACGATAAAACCCCCGAAGAGTCTTTGGAAATAAGTGAGACCCACCGGATGCTCTATGACATGATCAATCAGTTGAAACAATCCTACAGGGACGTATTGATCCTGCGCGGGATCAAGGGATTGTCCAGCAAGGAAACGGGTGAGGTTTTGGGGTGGAGCGAAGCAAAAGTCAATATCACGTTTCACAGGGCGCTGAAAGCTGTCCAAAACAATAAGAATGTTCCTGTTTCGGAGGTGATGAGCAATGCCGTCTCAAGATAAACAGAATATCTTAGAAGAATTGCAGAGTTTCCCTGACCAGAGCCTTGCCTGGGAACGAAGCCAAGTAATCCTCGAGAACATACGAGAGGAGCGAAGACGTATGCTAAAACAAAAAAGGCGGAGAAAACATCTGGCTTGGGTGACCAACGGCCTGATCACGTGTGCTGCGTTGTTTGCGATCATCTGGATGAATCCGTTCTCTACTCCCGCAGAAACGACAGGCAGTGAGTCTTTACTAGAGCAAAAGTATTTCGCGGCAGCGCAAGAAGCAATCAAAGCAATCGGCATGAACAAGAATTTTGCTTTTGACGAGATGGAGCAGGACACAGAGTATTGGATTGTACGGACGACAGATCGCCAAGCCATTGTGACGTTTAAGCCGAATACGACAGAGGTGCGAAGTGTCTCGGCGATGTATAAGAGCGATGAGTTGACGCCAGTGTATCAAAAGTATGTAGAGACTGCACAGAATGCAATGAAGGAAGCAAATCAACCGGTTGAATTTCGCGAAGCCCATTACTTTCAATACGATACAGGAACAACCTTGTCCTTGTGGTTTGGGGATAACCAGTACGTGAGAGTCGATCTGAAAACCAATCAAGTGACTGACTTCTCCATTTTTTACAACCTGGAGGATGTGGACGAAAAGGTTGTGTCCAGTGCGAAAAATGCGTTGATGGTGCTGGCAAAGCACGATCGTTTCTTCTTTACCCAAGTACAAAAATCAACAACCAAGAATGAAGAAATGTGGACGCTCTCTAATGAACAAGAGAAGTATTCGGTTGAAGTGGGGGCAAAAACTGGTCAGATATATCGGGTGAAATATGTAACAGACCACTATCGCATATCATCCATAGATGAAGCCGTTACTGTGACGAAACCGCTGGTACAAAGCCTGTTTGGTGTGGATATTACGGGGTACCAGGCTTATGGCGGCAGGGATTGGGGAGGCTATTTGCTAAAAAGGGAAGGAAAACCAACAATACGTATCAATATTGCTGATTTGAGCATCGGGAATATTGCTGTAATCAGCTTAGAAAAGTAGAAAATAAAGCAAAGGAATGGGAAGAGACCAGGAGTTGAAGCTCCTGGTTTTTTTCAAGATGCTCCATGAGAAGCCCACAAAAGGTGAGGGAGCAGGAAAAGCTGGTCGAGGAAAAAGGAGAGAAGAGCGAAGGCATTTGGGATC
>DASQMM010000167.1:0-8057 GCA_035645495.1 Brevibacillus sp.
CTCGATCCACACGGCCCACCTTCTCGTCAAATACAACAAGATCATTCCTCTGGTGAAGAATACGCCGGAAGAAAATTACGCGATGTCCAGCTCGCTGTACATGACCTGCCGCTCCTGCAAAAAGTCCAAATACTACACGGCATTCGGACGCAAGAGCAAGAAGTGCATCTCTTGCTTGCAGCATCGCAAAAAAATGGAGCAGGCTGCTGCGGAAGCGGCAGCCCTGATCGAGCAGCCTTAATTGTCGGATACGAAAAAATGCCGCCGGGAGATGGTCCCATGCGGCATTTTTTTGTGTCGTCATACTCCCAAAAGGAGCAAGATAATCGAAGTCAAGCTGAAACAGACGCTGATCAAGCATAGAAAGGCGACGACCTGCTTGGGATTTAACCCGGACTTCAGCAAGCGGTAATGAACCTGTGTAGCATCTGCCTGGTAGATCGGTTTTCCTTGCAGCAGGCGCTTGGTCACGACAAACAGATTGTCAAAAATCGGGACGCCGAGGGCAAGAATCGGGATGAACAGGGAGAGGACAGTCGCTTGCTTGAATGCCCCATCGAGCGCTATCACGGCCAGGATAAAGCCAAGAAACGTCGCCCCTGCATCGCCCATAAAAATTTTCGCCGGCGGCTTGTTGTAGCGTAGATAGGCAAGAGACACGCCGATGAGGCTGATCGCCATCACAGCTGACGTACTTTGCCCTTTTGCCAGGGCGACGACAAACAATGTCCCGGCAGAAATCGCCGTCAGCCCGCCAGCAAGCCCGTCCATCCCGTCCGAAAAGTTGATCACGGTCGTCACCCCGAAAATCCAGAGGATCGTCAGGATGAATTGCAGCCAGACAGGGAGCAGGATGTACTCGCCGCTCAACGGATTGTAAAAGCCGGAAAAGGTGATCCCCGAAAGATAGACGATCACGGCGGCAGACACCTGTACGATCAGCTTCGGAAGGGCGGAAAAGTCCTTCCCCTGAGTCTTGTACCAGTCATCGATGGTGCCAATAACCAAAAGCAGCACCGAGCCGCAGAGGACGGCAATCGTCTGAGTGGCGGACTCTTTTGAAAACAGCAGGAAAGAAGCAGCGAAGCCGACGAAAATCGCATAGCTGGCAGTCAGCGGTATCGGCTCGCGGTGTATTTTACGTTCGACGTCCTTTCTGGGCTTGTCCACAAAATCAAGCTTGAAAGCCAATTTGCGCAAGGGGGGGATCAGGATCATCACGATACTAAACGATAACAAAAAAGAAAGTGCGTACGAAATCGGAATCATCTCCTACAACCTGAGAACGGTTTTTCTCAATCCCCACCATTATAGAAAGAATAGCGGCAATTGTCGACAATGCCTTGTCAATTCTTCTGGGAAAGTTTCTCGTACTTCGTTCCCCATCGCGTACGCAAAGCATCTACCAATAAATAGAAGATCGGGATTGCCTGGGCAAATAGCAGAAAAGAGGAGCCGCCATGCAACAAAATATAGGAAAGCTCCGTGTGTGATCTGACCATAAACAATGCCTGACCAATCATGACGGCCGTCACAGAGAAAGAAAAGGGTTTATGATCGGCCAATGAAAAGGTATGAGTGAGCAAGATGACCGCTATATAGGTAAGCATGCTGATTTTAATAAAAACGCTAGTCAGCCAGACAGCCAATAACACAGGGTCCAGGTTCTCCAGGAAGGCTCCGGCACGGATGAAGCGAATGAGCTCCAGCTCGGGATAGTTCAGATTGCCGGCTACGTACGGGCCGAAAATGAACAGAACAGGGATCAAGCTGGAGAAAATTATGATCAGTGAAGTGATGGTGGCCCAGCTGATGCTTCTCATCGTTCGCTGTCCATTTGCAAAATACGGAAACAGAAAAATGATAAACCCCATTTCTCCGTACAGCGCTGACGTAAGATACGTTCCATTCCAAATGCCCGGGGCATCAAAATGATTGAACAGGGCAGGGAACATGGCCCACTTCATATCCCTCGCGACAAATATTGGAACAATGATCATGCTGAGAATACTGAAAAAAAAGACTCCCTGGGCACAGCGGAATATTGTCTGAACGCCCGAGCGGACCGCATAGGCGATGCAGATGCCAAATACGGCAGCAATGGCCCAGTCAGGTGTTTCCGGCAGGTAGACTTCTACGATGAAATCCTGAATTTCTCGCAGGATGTAGGAAGCAGAGAAGAGGGTTGAAAAAATGATGATGAGAACGAGAGGATAGTGCAGCCATCTGCCCACTATCCTTTTTCCATAAAAGCCAAAAAACTCTTGTGGACGCTTCACGGCCAAACGAAAACACAGGTAGGTGATGAACAATCCGATCAGGGAGCCGGACAACAATGATACCCAGGCAGCAAATCGCGCCTCTGCTATCAGGGTACTCAGCCGGAATCCGAGTATGGTAGTGAAAAGATACAAGGTAAACAACATGTAGATCTGCAACTGTGTAATTTTATCCATGCGATTACCCATGATTTTACCTTCTCCACACAATCAATTGATCTATCGGCGAGAAAATCGCTTCCAGCGCAAGTCCAATCGAAAATTGATCACGAAACACATACAAGGCTTCAAAATACAAAAATGTGAATACGGCGGTTCCAATCACAAAATAGAAGGTGCGCCGCTTTCGTTGATAGAGCCGCAAATACCAGAACTCGACTCCCACTATGATGCCGTATAAAAGAGCGATAATGATCATTTGTCTCCCTCCGATTCCACAGAATGAATCCGTACGGGCTGCTTGATGGCACCTACCCGTTTTATAGAAATTTTAGCCTGGGGGAGAAATTTGATTTGATTGCGATAGATTTCTCTCCATTGCGGAGCTTTCTGTTTCCATAGCTCCGGATGCTTCCAATCCAGATGGGAGCTGATTTGGTAGGCGTCCGAGTCAGCCTTTCTTGCCAGTTCGATTGCTTGGATGATGCTCTCATTTACTTTGGTTTCAAGCTTTTTCTCCATTTGCTGCTGTTCGTGGGGATCTAGCGGATCCACGTCAGCATCACTGGAAATAAGGGAAGCAGCAGCTTTGGTGCGAATGGCGACTGTAATCTGATCGTCATGGACGACCGGTTCGATGCTAGTGTTCAAGCGTTTGACCATGTAGTTTACATACCTGTTGGTTTTTTCGGATTTCACGGAAATGACGGAGGTATCCAATTGGCCCAAAATCCACAATGCACCGCGCATTTGATGAATGTCCAGCAAGCCTGCCAACCTTCCTTGCTTAAAAAACGCGCCACCCGCCGTTTGCAGCCAGAGATTCTGCCCTTTTTCACTTGGAATTGACTTCCTCTCCATTTTGAGCAGGGGCAGGATCATGTCTCCCCCGTAGTGAGTAGCCATCATCGCATCATTTGTATTGGTTTTCACGATGATAGCTTCATCCATATAGTTAAGAAGGATTTCAGTAGGAAAACGTTCCAGTACTGTAGGCGCCTGCGTTACATCAATAGCCTTTCCTTGTATGACAAAAAGGTTCGAGTTGATATGGAATCGCGGTTCTCGTGCGATAAATTCGAGGATCGGCAGAATTCCTTCCTTGGCCAGGTTGCTGCCAATGACAATCACACTTGTCTGACCGAAAGTAATTTTTCTGGAAAGGTCGGATTGGATCATGCGAAAAGCTTCACCGATCGTACGTCCTGTCTTGGTTACAAATGTGTATGGTTTGCCGTCCTGATTTCCGGTACCACCTGATTGCCCGGGTATCAAGCGACTGGGAAGAGGGAGTGAGAGAGTGAGCTCGATGCCCTCTTCCGACTTGTCCAATACCATCATACGGACAAATGCTCGATCGTTGATTTCAACCGAAGACCAGCACCCGCTTAGGAACAGCAGAGGAAGAAGGACCAGGAAGGCCAAACTGGACTTGTTCAATCTCCATCCTCCTTTGGAATCCGTGTCCGGTAATAATGCTGCCTGACACGATTGGGCCCAAGCTGAATCGGCCTTTTGATCATGAGCCACCAGGGTGCCCGAATCAGTGTGTCTTTGAAGTCACTCCATGCAAAAGGTGTCATGGGAGACAGGTAAGGGACGCCAAAAGGACGCAAATTGATCAGGTGGATATAGAGAAAGATCATCGTGCAAATAATCCCGAACAGGCCAAATAAACCCGCGAAAATCATGATGGGAAAACGCAGCAAGCGAAACGCCAGTCCCAGGTCGAAGTGAGGGATAATAAACGAGGCGATACCGGTAAACGAAACGATAATCACCATCGCAGCCGAAACGATTCCCGCTTGTACAGCCGCAGTTCCGATGACCAATGCGCCGATAATGGACACTGCCTGACCGATCGGTTTGGGAATGCGAATGGCTGCTTCACGCAAAGCCTCGAATGAAATCTCCATGATCATGGCTTCGATGAGGGCTGGAAACGGGACCACTTCGCGAGAACCAGCAATCGTGATCAACAGCTTTTGCGGAATCATTTCCGGGTGAAACGTCGTGATGGCGATGTAAATGGAGGGCAGGACCAGAGAACTGAAAGCGAAGAGATAGCGAATCCAGCGAATCCAGGTGCTCGCAACATGGCGTTGAAAGTAATCCTCAGCGGATTGGAGCAGCATCGGCAGCGTCACCGGGACGATCAGCGTAATAGGTGAACCATCGACGATGATGCCGACTCTTCCTTCCAATAGTCCAGCGCTCATTACATCAGGACGTTCCGTATATTGCACCTGGGGAAACGGAGAAAAAGGAGCGCTGTCCAGAAATTCCTCCAAATAACTGCTCCCGAGAACACTGTCGATTTCAATTTTTTCAAGGACATTTTTTACATCTAGTACCAGTTCTTCCTTACAGACGCCCTTGATGTAGAGAATCAATACCTTCGTTTGCGTTTTGGTTCCGATACACATGGTTTCCGTCTTGAAGTCCGGGGTTTTTAACCGCTTGCGCAGCAGGGTCAGATTGTCGTCCACGCTCTCGATAAAGGCTTCACGTGGTCCCCTCACCGTCAATTCATTGGGAGGCTCGCTGATCTGACGCTTTTTTACTGAAGATATAGGGAACTCGAGCGCTTGGCTTTCTCCATCTATGAGTAGCAGAACATTGCCTTCGAGGATCGTGGAGATGCCTTCCGTGGTGGGGATTACCCGATAGTCGCTGACAGGAAGTTGTTTGTTGACAAAAATGGCATGGGTAAACGCAGAGGCATTTCTGGCACGAATCGCTAAAATGGACTGTAAAATGTCCTTCTGCAGCATCTTCACATCTACCATGCCATGCAGATAGATCAAGGCACACTTCAGTTGGGGTCCAGCCAAGAAAGTATGGGTCACGACATCAGAACAATCAGCCAGTTGTTGCTGGAGGAAATCCAGGCGAGTCTCGATGTCAGGATTCGATGGATCGAGCTGGATCGAGGTTTCCTCCCCGGATGATGTGCCGCACTCCATCTGTACCATGTGATTGTTTCGGTTCTTGAGCCGGAAGGTCCGTTTCATGGTGAACACCCTGCTTATTATTTTCTATTCTTTGGATAGGGTAACACAAAATTCCTTGCGTTATTCTTGACTGGACCGGATCACACGCGGTATAGTGAGGATATCCTCGTCTAAGGAGAGATTTTGATGTCGGTGGTCGTTCTTAACTAATCAAATTCCATACAGAGGTTCGGAGTAGGTTCATGAAAATTTTGCAGCTTGTGCAAGGTTTATTTTGTCATGGCTTATGAACGACCTTGGGAATTAGTTAAGAACAGCGGATATCATACAATGCCTTAGGTATATGACACCTATACATTGCGCCCACAATCCGTGCTGTCTTCAGCACGGTTTTCTTTTTGGCGGGCACTTTTATAGGGAGCCATAAAGGGCGGAGAATGACACTCGTTCATTCTTCGTCCTTTTTATTTTTCATGAAAAGGAGCGAAGAAAGATGAATCCACAAACCTTGCAGAGACTGGAGTACGACAAAATCAAGGAAAAGCTCAAGGGATATGCCCTCTCCTATCTGGGACAAAGGCATGTCGAGAAGATGGTTCCTATGACAGATGTAAAAGAATTGCGGAAAAAACTGGATGAGGTAGCGGAGGCCAAAGCTTTGCTGGAACATGGGGCCAGTGTGCCGATTCCTTCGCTGGAAGGAATCGAGCGCATCCTGGACTTATTGGGCAAGGATCATGTCTTCAACGTGAAGGATCTGGGACATATCCACCAATTCCTGACGAGTTGCGCCCAACTGATCAAGTACATGGCTGCAAAAGCAAACACAGCCCCGCATGTGACGAGTTTTGCGACCGCGATGTCCCCGCTCGCTAAGCTCAAAGGAGAGATCGAGAGTAGCATCTGGCGTGGGCAGGTCCTCGATACAGCCAGCAAGGACCTGGCGAAGGTGCGAAAGCGGATCGTCGTATGTGAAGAACGTCTGAAAAGCAAGCTGGCTTCGCTGATGGGCAGGTACCGATCGATCCTCCAGGAGCATGTTATCAGCACGCGAAATGGACGCTACGTGATTCCGATCAAGAAAGAATACCGCAAGCAGGTGACAGGGAATGTCCTGGATGAATCCGCCAGTGGTCAAACCGTGTATGTAGAGCCGAGTGATATCAGCCAGCTCCAATTTGAGCTTGAAGCACTTAGGGGAGAGGAGGAGCGGGAGGTTATGAAAGTGCTGATGGCGCTATCCGCTCTCGCAGATGAGTACAGCCGCGAGCTTCACGTAAACGTGGAGACAGTAGGCATCTACGATTTTCTCTTTGCCAAAGCGAAGTACGCGCTGGCGATCGGGGGCTCCAATGTGCAAATCAATGAACAAGGGTTTATGCGGCTGCGTGAAGCACGCCATCCCTTGCTCGGCCGAGAGATGGTTCCCTTGCACTTCGAGACGGGCTTTCGCTACAAATCCCTGATCATTACGGGTCCCAATACGGGCGGCAAGACGTTGACACTCAAAACAGTGGGCCTGCTCACCCTCATGGTCCAGTCGGGATTATTGGTTCCGGTTCAAGAGGGAAGTTTGTTTTCGATCTTCCGCCATATCGCAGTAGAGATCGGCGATGGGCAAAGCCTCGAGCATGCCTTGAGCACGTTTTCCGCCCACATTCATAACGTGATCGACATCCTGAGAATCACAGATTCCTCGACCCTCGTCCTGATCGACGAAATGGCCTCCGGCACCGACCCGGGGGAAGGCGTCGGCTTGTCCATCGCCATCCTGGAGGAATTGCACAAACGAGGGGCGACGATTGTGGCGACAACGCATTTTAATGAAATCAAAAATTTCGCAGCGGCAACACCCGGCTTTGAAAACGCTCGGATGGAGTTCGATACCCAAACTCTTCAACCGCTGTATCGCTTGCGGATCGGAGAAGCCGGACAGAGCTACGCCTTTTCTATCGCATTAAAAATCGGCCTGCCGAACGAAATCATCGAACGCTCCCGGGAGGTCACGGCAAACGGGATCACACGAACCGAACGATTGGATGAATTCACTGCGGAGGTGACTGTCACGGGTCAAGCGGCAAACATCGTACATGCAGAGCCGTCCCAGGTACTCTTGCCCGCGTGGCAAGTAGCTCATCCTGAAGAACCGCAAACACAAAAGACAGAGGAAAGGCAAGAGGCCGTGACAGAGGATGAGCGACAACCACAATCAGAAAAAATCCTGGAGCCGGGTGATGAGGTCTTCGTCTCCTATCTGGGAAAAAGCGGCGTTGTGTACGAGAAAGAGGACGCGAAAGGCAACATCGTCGTGCTGATCCAAAACCAGAAAGTCAGACTACAGCGCAAGCATATCTCACAAAACCTGAAGGAGTGACGCAATGAAACATTACGTAGAAGAAGTAGGAGCGCGTGTGAAGGTAGAGGAGGGAATACAGGTGATCGAAAAGCTGCTGCTCGCCTGCTATTTTCATCCGGGTATTTCCACGAAGGAGTTGGCGCGCAGAACCTTTTTGCCCATCCCTGTAGCGGCCGCGATCAAAAAAGAATTGATCAGCGAGGGCGCGCTGGAACAAAAAAATGGCGTTCATTGTACGAAAGAAGCCAATCGATGGGTGGAACGGAGGTGCGGCTATCGAGGCATTAACAGGGCGCTGTATCTGAACCT
>DASQMM010000168.1:0-26495 GCA_035645495.1 Brevibacillus sp.
GGTGTAAATGTATATACAGGAGCTTCTCTGGGCGCAAACGTCGATACGCTCATGGTGGAAGCAGGCATCGTCAAAAAACGTCTGCCTTTCCAAGCAGATGCTACCATGCGCAAAAAAATCAACGACGGCAGCATCATGTTCGTCGACCAGCATCTGTCGCACACTGCTGAGCTGGTTCGCTCCGGTGTCATGGGCGAGATTGATTACGCCATTGTGGAAGCGGTTGCAATCACGGAAGACGGCTTGATTATTCCAACCACTTCTGTGGGAAACTCGAATATTTTTGTGGAAAAAGCAAAGCATGTCATCATCGAGCTGAATACCCAAATCCCGCTGGAGATGGAAGGAATTCATGATGTGTACACGCCAGCAGAGCAAGGAGAGCGCGGGCCGATTCCGCTCACTTCTGTGGAACAGCGCATCGGGACTATCGGTATTCCTGTCGATATCGACAAGATTAGAGGGATTGTCGTATCTGAGCAGTTAGACTCTCCGTCTACGATTGTAGAACCGGACGCGGAGACGGCACAAATCGCATCTCATCTGATCGCGTTCCTGCGTGAGGAAGTCGCAAAAGGCCGCTTGCCGAAAAACCTCGCACCGCTGCAATCCGGGATCGGCTCGGTAGCCAATGCTGTGTTTAACGGATTCCTGGACTCGGAGTTTACCGATCTGACTGTCTTCTCCGAGGTCTTGCAGGATGCCGTGTTCGATTTATTGGATGCAGGCAAAATCGCCTTCGCCTCCGGCTGTTCGATCACGCTGACAGAAGAGAAGATGAAGCAAGTGACAGAAAATTTCTCCAAGTATCGTGACAAGCTCGTACTGCGTCCGCAGGAAATTACGAACCATCCGGAACTGATCCGCCGTCTCGGCCTGATTTCGATCAATACAGCTCTGGAAACGGATATTTACGGCAATGTGAACTCGACGAATGTCCTGGGCACGAAAATGATGAACGGCATCGGCGGTTCCGGCGATTTTGCCCGCAATTCCCGCCTCGGCATCTTTGTCACCAAGTCCATTGCCAAAGACGGCAAAATCTCCAGTATCGTTCCGTTCGTCTCCCATGTGGACCATACGGAGCATGACGTCGATGTCATCGTGACCGAGCAGGGGCTGGCAGATCTGCGTGGACTGGCGCCTCGAGAGCGGGCACTCAAAATCATCGACAATTGCGCCCACCCGATGTACCGCGATCAGCTTCGCGCCTACTACGAAGAAGCGCTGACGCGCGGAGGGCATACGCCGCACGTATTGGAAAAGGCTTTCTCCATGCATACGCGTTTTGCTCAAGAAGGCACCATGCTGGAAAGACAGCCGGTACTGAGCCGCTAATGATAAACCCGCCAGGCAGTGTAACTGCGCTGGCGGGTTTTTGTGTGGGAAGGACCATTAAGTTCAGTTTTTGAGCTTTTCCAAAAACGCCAGGATGTGGTGCCAGGAGTCTTTTGCAGCATGCGCATTGTTTTTGGCCGTACCGCCATTCATCCGTAGATTCGTTGTAGGGACGTAGGGGAAGCGAATCCCATGCCCGACATCCTGATAATCCAGATGGAGGCAGCTGTGGGGGAAGTCATGCTCGGCTAGGCGTTGTACCATTCTTTTGCAATGACGAGAGGCCGGCCACCAATGATCATCGTCGGAGGAAATCAGCAGCAGGGGACCGTTGATCTTTTCCACCGGGATGGAGGCATGTTCCAGCATGGTTTGATTTGAGAAGCATGCACCATGAATCGCATCAACTCGCTTGCCTTCCTTTAAATTTTTCTGAAATTCCAAGCATTGTTCTTCCGTTAACGGAATGAAAGGCAATGGCTTGCCCTGATAGGACCAGGAGGATTGCGGACAGTATACGTCAGGGGCATGCTCAGCGGTAGAGGAGCCGATACAGACGGTTGAAGTAGGGCTGGATGCGATCACTCCGCCAATTTGGGGAAAGGTTGCGCCTAGTACGAGAGCCAGCTCAGCGCCTTTCGATCGACCGAATACTACGATCTTTCTGGAACGGAAAAAGGGCTGGCCTTTGATCCATTCCATAGCCTTCTGAGCATACTCCAGCGGAATGTTTCGGATTTCTTGAGGGAGGTGCTCCAGATTGTAATAGGCCAAAGCCAAAGCGGGGTAACCATGGGAAGCATACAAGGCGGCAAATTGCGAGGAGGTATGAAGCCCGCCTTCGCTGCCGCTGAGAGTGATAAGAATGGGGCAGTCTGATGACAAGCTCTGTGGCGTAGCAAAGAATCTGCCCACGATTCCATTTTCCAAAATATCTCTGGTTTCAACCTCCGGGGAAAGGAAAAATCTGGTGAGTTCTGCGCGCGCCACTACCTCTCCGGCCACTTCTGCAGTAAAGGTAACCGCACCCGAACGGGGAAAGCAAGGTACCTGTTCCAGTTGATTGGAAAGATGAAAACGCAGCTTGCTCACCTTCATGGACCAGAAAAGTCCCATTGGATCTGGATCGCTGTATGTGCCTTCAGTTGGTGCTTGCGTGGCTGGATCAATATTGCCGTCCCTGTCAGCTACGAAAACGGCATAAGAGGTAGCCTCGAGCTCCCCTCCTAGCATCCCAGAGTCTGTGGCTCGGATTGTTACAGGCGCGCCGGGTTGAAAACCAGTTAATTTGATCGTCACTTGTTCGTCTATTACAATCGTTTCAGGGTGGATATGTATAGCTGGTTTCATAATATCCCTCTTCTCGAAAGTAAAAATTTACCTTAATTGTACAATGTCATCAGAAAAACAAATACGCCCTCAAGCCAAAAAATCTGCTTAAGGGCGGTCGTTTTACTGTTTGTTCACTGTTTCTTCTTATTTACGATACAAGGTATACTCCACTTCGGTAGGCACCTGGATCAGTACGACACGCAGAGGACGGTCGCTCTCAGCCTGATAGACGACGTTACTGTCCGCCTCAGCGGTGGAGACGACGAAATCTCCTTTGGTGGCTGTCGCTGACTGAACAGCTTCAACACCTGCTTCCCGTATCTGACCCGCGCCTTCCACCACTACAGCGGCATGTGCATACCCAGCTGGGAGGGGGCGGGTATAGGTGGCTCCGGCCGGGATCGTGACATCCCACATTTGTGCATCCGTCACAAGCTGGATCGGAGCATCATTGCCAATCATCCGTTTGACGGTCACACCGTCTAACTCCTCGCTCGGAAATTCTTCATGATCGAACTGGTTGTAGGTAGGCGGCCGTTTTGTAGCTTGGGACAGATGCGGCTCGAACCAGATCTGAAACATTTCGGTATCCGTGCCTAATTCCTCCGCGTGGTAAGCGCCAGAGCCGGTTTGCATAATCTGCGCCCCGCCTGTCGTCACCTTTTGCATGTTTCCCAAAGTATCTTTATGACCCACACTTCCACTCAGCACATAAGACAAAATCTCAAAGCCGGAGTGAGGGTGAAATGGAATTTCAAAGGTCTTCCATGATTTCGCCCAAGCCCAGTAAAAGAGCGGGCCGACACGATCCACCACAGACCCTTCGCGAGGAAAGCCAATCGGTTTGTTTTCCACGATTTCACCGTTGCCAAAATGTCCTTTTGCTTGTTCGTTTTGTGTGTAGACGCGAATATCCATCAGCAAATTCCTCCTTCAAATAAGCCTGCGGCGTACGTGAAATGATTAAAACAAGACGTAAGCACCAGGTCCGATCAAGGCAACCCCGATCACGACCGCAATCAGAGTCAGATTGAGCTCATAACCGTTCTGCGTAGCCCAATATCCATTTTGACCGTGAACTTTCAGAATAGCAACCAGCATGGTGAAGGCGATCAGAATGGCTCCGATCCAGGTTCCGACACCACTTGCAAACAAGAGTCCGCCGACCAGCTCACCGAGTCCGGCCAAGAGGGCCATGAGGACACCAGGCTTCATCCCAAGCGATTCCATCCAGCCGCCGGTTCCTTTCAATCCATAGCCGCCAAACCAGCCAAACAATTTTTGCGTACCGTGTGCTGCCATCGACAACCCAATCACCAAACGAATGATAAGCAATCCAAGATCCATCATGTTTCATCTCTCCTTTAATTATTTTAAATTTGACTATCTTTAATTAGAGATATTTGTCCGAAAAGGCTGGCGGGCCTTAAAAGGACTCCGCCAGTTTTGCTGCTTTTACTACGCCTTCGTGAACGATTTCTTCTGCTTTGTCAGGGTATTGATTGTGTCCTTCTACGATCACTTCGGCAACGTCTTTGATTCCCCAGAAACCGAGGATCGTGTTCACGTAACGGTTAGCCAATTCTACTGTATTCATTGGAGCTTCGGAGTATACACCGCCGCGAGCGCTCAACAGAGCAACCTTTTTGCCGCCGAGCAAACCTTCTGGACCGTTAGCTGTATAACGGAATGTTTTGCCGGCTTGGGACAGGTAGTCAAAATACGTGTGCAGGACAGCAGGCACGGTGAAGTTCCACATTGGGAAGGCAATCATTACCTTGTCAGCTTCGATGAATTGGTTCAGGTATTTGTTTACCAGCTCAGCGCCTTTTTGTTCTTCAGCTGTCAATTCCATTCCTTTTCCAGCCTTGAACATTGCTGTCAGCAGGTCGTTACCGTAGTAAGGAAGATTTTCAGCGAACAGGTCCAGTTCAGTGACATCGTCGTTCGGATGAGCTTCCTTATAGGAATCAGCGAAAGCATGGTACAGTTTCACGCTGACTGCTTGCTCGATTGGACGGTCGTTTGCTTTGATGAGAAGTACTTTGCTCATGGTTGTGTAAATCCCCTTTCGAAATGTTAGCGACTAATATTAATTTTGTATATCTTGATTTTGAGATTATTACAGAATCGATTGTTTGTCAAGCGTAAAACTAAAATTGTTCTTGTGCTGCTCTTCCCAATTTCTTCAGCAAGGCGATAGCCTGTTGTTTCTCTTCAGGGCTCAAACCGCTGACAGCCTGTTCGACCGCTTTCGTATGAGCAGGGAAAATTTCGCTCAAGAACTGATGGCCTTTTTCCGTCAGCTCGGCAAAAATCACGCGGCGGTCTTCCGCACAGGGCTTGCGGACAAGCAGTTGCTTCTTCTCTAGTTTGTCCACTACGTAGGTTATATTGCCGCTGGATATTAGGATCTTCTCACCAATTTGCTGAAGCGGCTGCGGTCCTTTATGAAAAAGCACTTCCAGAACCCCAAACTCGGTGGGATTCAATCCGTGGCGGCGAATATCTCGATTCGTGCAGGCTGTTACCCAGTTATAGGAACGGGAAAGAACAACGAACAGATCGAGGGAATCATTTCGAAGTGGCTGTGGTTGATTGTTGGACATTGCCAGCCCTCCTAGTCTCCATGAGATAAAAATCTCTAATTTAAGATAATTTTATTAAAAAGATTCACGTTTGTCAAATCAGCGACCCTTCCGGGGCAATGTTTCATCTTGTATCCTGCATGGGAATGGGATATATTCCATACTAGATCAATGATAGGGAGTTATGAAAACATGTCGATGCGCGTGCGCGGTATGAGCATGGTGCTTGTAGCCGCCTTGTTGTGGGGTGTCTCGGGGACAGTAGCTCAGTCCTTACTGCAGCATTATCAATTCACGACAGATTGGCTTGTCGCCGTTCGCTTGCTGCTGTCAGGCATTTTGCTGCTGATCGTATCTCTAATTGGCGAGAAGCGTCAGAATGTTTGGAGGATATTGAGCGCGGGGGCGGATTTCGGGCGGCTGGTGGTCTTTTCGTTGCTCGGGCTGTTGGCTGTACAGTATACGTATTTTGCTTCCATCGAGTTGGGCAATGCTGCGACGGCAACTCTTTTGCAGTACCTGGGGCCTGTCTTGCTGACGGGGTATCTTGTCCTGCGGAATCGACAATTGCCCAGTCTGGCACAGGTGTCCGCTCTGATTCTTGCCTTGGTCGGCACCTTTTTGCTGCTCACCAATGGGAATCCCGGTCAGCTTTCCATCTCTGCCGGTGCGGTTTTATGGGGATTGGCATCAGCGGTCGCGCTGGCTTTTTATACCCTGTATCCGAAAAAGCTGCTGGAACGCTGGGGAGCTACGGTGGTGCTGGGGTGGGGGATGCTCCTTGGCGGCATTGGGTTATGCATCCTGACGCAGCCCTGGCAGGAGACAGGTCAAATCTGGAGCATTCAGTCGGTATTGGGAGTGGGCTTTCTCATCGTGTTTGGAACACTGATCGCCTTTTTCCTATATTTAGACAGCATGCGTTTCATCCTGCCATCCGAGACCAGTATCCTGGCGTGCGCCGAACCGCTGTCTGCCGTAGTTGCGACAGTCATGTGGCTGCATGTTCCGTTTGGCTTGTTTGAGTGGATCGGTGCAGGTTGTATCGTAGGGACGGTCATGGCGTTAGCGAATCATAAAGAGAAAAAAGCAGAGGTTGTGAGCGGACAGCCTATGTAAAAACCTGGGGAACCGGGTTTTTCTTTTTCTAGAGCTTTAAAAACAATTGTTTGTGTGATAAACTTTTGTTTGTAGGCAATAGAGGAAATCATAACACGGAAGGGAGGAAGACCGTGGACAAAGAAAAGCAGATTTTGCACCACATCCGGCACAATCCGTTTATCAGCCAACAGGATTTGGCGGACCTGATCGGCATATCCCGTTCTGCTGTGGCGGGCTATATCGCCCAGTTGACCAGAAAGGGCGAGATCAAGGGGCGGGCCTATGTATTGCGTGATGAAGGCTTGATCACCTGCATCGGCGGAGCCAATCTGGATCGGAAAGCCCGAGGCAAGCAGCAAATCCGGCTGCATTCCTCCAACCCCGTGACGATTACGGAGTCATGCGGGGGTGTCGCTCGCAATATCGCAGAAAATCTCGGTCGACTCGGCTGCCACACTTCCTTGGTCACTTGCATCGGAGAGGACAAGGAAGGGGAGTGGATCGTCCAGGAAACCAAAAAACATGGCGTTGATCTCAGTCCGATTTGGCGGCTTCCCACCCAAAGGACGGGAACGTATACGGCTTTGCTGGATATCGATGGCGAGATGGTGGTCTCCCTCGCCAACATGGATATTTACGATGCGCTGACACCGGAGATGTTTGCGGAAAGATGGCCGCATATCGCAGCAGCCCATGCCGTTTTTCTCGATACCAATGTACCGGCGGATTGCCTGGCGTTCATCATAGAGCGTTGCCAGCAAGAGCAGATTTCACTGTTTATCGATCCGGTCTCCTCGGCCAAAGCGCAAAAGCTCCCAGCTCGACTGGATGGTGTCGAAGCAATCCTGCCCAATCGCGAAGAAGCGGAATTGCTGGCAGGAATGGAGATTCATTCCCTGGAAGACTGCGCCCGGGCTTGTGCCATCATTCGCGAGCGTGGTGTGAAGCACGTGATCGTTACGATGGGAGAACTAGGCATTTACTGCCAGTCAGATGAGATGTCGGAGCATGTGCTGCCATATCCGACTGAAGTCGTGGATGTGACGGGAGCAGGCGATGCATTCGTTGCGGGATTGCTGTACGGGGTTGTGAACGGAGAGCCATTCCCAAAGGCTGTGCGTCTCGGGCTTGCAGCTTCGGCCCTCGCGCTGCAGACAGAGCAATCCGTCGCCACTGCGCTCAAGCCGGAACAACTGGAAGAGATCGTCGAACAATACGAAAAGGAGCGATAAGGAATGAAAGCTTATCTGAGTTATACAGACGAAGTGCGTAACGCGTTGGAGAACAATCTGCCGGTGGTAGCTTTGGAAACGACGATTATCTCTCATGGGATGCCGTATCCGCAAAACATCGAAATGGCGAAGGAAGTAGAGCAAATCATTCGGGACAACGGCGCTGTTCCCGCGACAATCGGCATCATGAACGGTCAGATCAAAATCGGTCTGTCCGAGAGCGAATTGGAAGAGTTTGCAACCAATAAATCCGTTGAAAAAGTAAGCCGTCGCGACTTCCCGTACATTCTGGCCAGCGGAAAAATCGGTGCTACCACGGTTGCGGCTACGATGATTGCGGCCCAATTGGCAGGCATCCGCGTATTCGCCACCGGAGGGATCGGCGGTGTCCATCGCGAAGGGGAAGTAACCTGGGATGTATCGGCCGATTTGATGGAGCTGGCAGGGACCAATGTAGCGGTCGTCTGCGCGGGGGCCAAGTCGATCCTGGATCTGGGCCGCACGCTCGAATACCTAGAGACACATGGAGTGCCTGTCGTGGGATACCGTACCGATGAGTTCCCGTCCTTCTTTGCCCGCGAGAGCGGCTTCGGCGTAGACTTCCGTCTGGATACACCGGAACAGGTCGGCACATTGCTGGATACCAAATGGAAGCTGGGCCTGAACGGCGGTGTCGTGATCGCCAATCCTGTGCCGGAATCCGACGCGCTTGAGCATGACAAGATCGAAGCAGTGATCCAGCAAGCCTTGGAAGAAGCCAAGCAAAACAACATCGCAGGGAAAAAAGTGACGCCATTTTTGCTCGACAAGGTCAAACAGCTGACAGCGGGCAAAAGCCTGCAAACCAATATTGCCCTGGTGCGGCACAATGCTGCGGTTGCTGCGCAAATTGCAGTGGCATACAACTCGAAAAGCAAGTAGCAAGTATGGAGAAAGAGAAAGAACGCGGGTACAAGTTCCTGCGTTCTTTCTTTTTGCGGACATTACTGGCCGGGACGGACAACATGTGAAGAGGTGTTGAAACGAATGTAGCCAACCCATGCAGAAGCGGCAATAAACAGTCCGGCAAAGCCGAATTCTAGCCAGCTGTCCCCCAGTTTGAACAGGAAGGCGCCCATTACCGGCCCTGCAGCCATCCCTAAGTATCGTACAAAATTGTAGAAGCCGATGGCTGTCGCCCGTTCATTCATAAAAGCCTCGGACAAAAGCGTGGTATGTAAGGGCATGCCGATTCCAAGGGTCAAAACGTACACCATGCTGCCGAGAATCAAGGCGGTGAGCGAGGAGTGGGATAGCATCATGAAAAGGATGGTAGCAAAGGCATTCGCGATTGCGGTCATACACAAAGCTCGTTCAAGGCTGAGGAGTTTCAAAAGAAAGCGGCTCATTTTGCTGCTCGCAATGAAGACCAGGGAAATGACCAGAAACAATACGCCAATCTCTTTTGGATTCAGTCCAAAGGAGTCAGTGGCCTGCACAGGCAGGTACACGAGAAAGCCGTAATAGGTGAACATTTGGGTAAAAGCGATAAAGATGATCGATCCGCCCACCGGGTGAGACAGAATACCGGTAACTGGCAGCCATCCTTTTTTCGTTACCATCAAGTCAGATGGCCTGGTTTCCGGGAGCAGCCAGGCGTTGGCACCGAAGAGAATCAGCGAGCTTGCAGCCAGAAACAAAAAAATGACCGGATGTCCGCCAAGCCCCCCTAGCCAGCCGCCCACCAGCGGACCGAGCGCAGGACCCAATCCCAGCATCATTTGATAGGTGCCCATCGCTTCTGCTCTTTTTGCGCCTGCAAACAGATCGCCAATGACAGTCGCAGCTGTGATCGGAATCGCGGCAAAACCGATACCCTGCAGCGCCCGGAAGAACAGCAAAGAAGCAAGAGAGGGGGCATAGGCGCAGCCGATGGAAGCGAGTACAAACAGGAGCAGGGCGGGGAGAAGGACTCTTCGCCGGCCGATACGGTCAACCAGAGGGCCGTATACGAGCTGCATCAATGCAAGTACCAGGGTAAAGACGGAGACGGTCAGATTAATCGTAAAAGCTGAAGCATGGAAGGTTTGCTGCATATCAGGCAAAATCGGCAAGAATAGGTTTTGGGCAAAGGTGCCGATTAAGATTGTCATCCCCAACAAGTATAAAATCGTAGATGCTCCAGCTTTGTGCGCTTGTAGCATGATATTCTCCTCCTTTTTGTTTCCTAGGAAACAATATATCCAAAAATAATGCGACGAATCTTCGGACGGTCATTCATCGCGTTGTTTCTGATTATCCAGTTCGAGTGCATCCTGCAACAAGCGATGCAAAAAGGCGAGTTCTTCTCCTGTATATCGCCCTAGGAATGCCTTCCATTCATTGCCGATTTTTTGGTGCTGCTGCTCATGTATGGTGAATACCACTTCTCCCTGTTCTGTAAGCCGGAAGTAGACTTCCTTTTGATTATCTTGAAGCTGGTAACGCGTAATGAGTCCTTTGTTAAGCAGCTTTGTTGTGATTTTGGAAATAGCGCTTTTGGTTACCCCGATTTTTTGAGAGATCGCTGTAACGTTTGCATTGCCGCCGAGACCGATACATTGAATCACGTGCAGCTCGGTGAGACTCAAATTTTTGCAGGATTCGCAGCCGGGAGCCAATTGACTGATTTCAAGGAGCAGTTGGTCGTGCCTTTGTTTTCTTTGCTCCTCCTGTTTATGAGACAGAACGAGAATTTGCTGAAAAATGCGTTCCTTTACATCCAATTGCGGTCGGCTTCCTTTCGATTATTATTTCCTTGGAAACAATATTAATGTATCACATGCTTCGGGAGCATGGCAAGCAAGCTGTTCCATACCCATTCGAAATTTATTTTAAAAAACCTCTTGATATACCTAAGGGGGGTATAGTAGAATGAGGTCATGATAAGCAATCAGCTTTCGGGGAACAATAACCAAAAATATACCCCTCGAGGGTATGAGTGATGGAGGAATACCTGATGAGTGCAAAAACTGCAGAAGCAACCCTTCCCATAGCGGGAATGACGTGTGCCGCATGCGCTCTTCGTATCGAAAAAGGATTACAAAAACTGGACGGCGTCGAAACGGCCAACGTGAATCTGGCGCTGGAGAAATCATCAGTGGTATTCGATCCGACGAAAACCAGCGTGGACGAGATTCGCGGGAAGATTGAATCGCTGGGCTACTCTGTCGCAGCGGATAAAGTGGAGCTGTCGATCACAGGAATGACCTGCGCTGCCTGTGCGACCCGAATCGAAAAAGGGCTGAACAAATTGCCGGGCGTGCTAAAAGCCAATGTGAACCTCGCCTTGGAGACCGCCTCCGTCGAGTATGACAGCAGCCATGTCGGGGTCTCTGACCTGATCCGCCAAGTAGAGAAATTGGGCTACCAGGCTGCACGGCGGGATGAAGGGGACTCGGGAGCTGAGCAGGATCGCCGTACGATCGAGATCCAACGGCAGACGAAGAAGTTCTGGATCTCAGCGATCTTATCCCTGCCCCTTCTGTGGTCGATGGTTTCTCACTTTTCCTTCACGTCGTTCATCTGGCTGCCTGAGATCCTGATGAATCCCTGGGTACAGCTCGCCTTGGCGACACCAGTCCAGTTCGTGATTGGCGCACAGTTTTATATCGGGGCGTACAAAGCGCTGCGAAACAAAAGTGCCAACATGGACGTTCTGGTAGCGCTTGGCACCTCTGCGGCCTACTTCTACAGCTTGTATGTGACAATCAGCTCGATCGGTTCTCACATGCACATGCTGGATCTCTACTTCGAGACGAGTGCCGTGCTGATCACCCTGATTCTGCTGGGGAAATTATTCGAGGCAAGGGCCAAGGGGCGCTCATCGGAAGCGATTCGCAAGCTGATGGGTCTGCAAGCCAAGACTGCTTCCGTCATCCGAGACGGCGTAGAGATCGTCATACCGGTCGAGGAGGTAAGACCTGGTGATCTGGTGCAGGTCAAACCTGGTGAAAAGATCCCGGTCGATGGCGTCGTACTGGAAGGGCAGTCTGCTGTCGATGAATCGATGCTGACGGGGGAAAGCATCCCGGTCGACAAAGCGGCTGGCGACAACGTGATTGGAGCCACAATCAACAAGAATGGCGTCTTGAAAATCAAGGCGACGAAGGTAGGCAAGGAGACGGCTTTGGCGCAGATCATCCGTGTAGTGGAGGAGGCGCAGGGCTCGAAAGCGCCGATCCAGCGCATGGCCGACAGTATTTCCGGCATTTTCGTTCCGATCGTCGTCGGGATCGCCGTTTTGACGTTTCTCATCTGGTTCCTGCTGGTTATTCCCGGTAATTTCCCGGAAGCGCTGGAAAAAGCGATTGCCGTCCTCGTTATTGCGTGCCCGTGTGCACTTGGGCTGGCGACACCTACCTCGATCATGGCAGGTTCGGGGCGTGCAGCGGAATTGGGCATCCTGTTTAAAGGCGGGGAGCATTTGGAGACGGCCCATCATCTGGATACGATTGTACTGGATAAGACGGGTACCGTTACCAAGGGCGAACCGGAGTTGACCGATGTCCTTCCTTACGAAGGCTTCTCGAAACAGACGTTTTTGGAGCTTGTCGGGGCAGCCGAGAAGAATTCAGAGCATCCCCTGGCCCAAGCAATCGTAAAAGGAATTACGGAGCAAGAAGGCATGGCGCTGGAGAATACGACCTCCTTTGAAGCCATTCCTGGTTACGGAATCCGCGCCGTCGTAAAGGGGCATGAAGTGCTGGTCGGCACTCGTCGTCTGCTGGAACGCGATCAGATTTCCTTCGAACCCGTGGCGCAGCAAATGCTGTCTTTGGAAAAAGCGGGCAAAACCGCAATGCTGGCCGCGGTAGACGGTCAACTGGCTGGATTGATTGCCGTGGCGGATACCATCAAGCCAAGCTCGCGCAAAGCCATCGAGCGCTTGAAGGAGATGGGCATGACTGTCATCATGATGACGGGAGACAATCGTCAGACAGCAGAAGCGATTGCCCGCGAGGCAGGAATCGATCATGTAATCGCCGAAGTGCTGCCAGAAGGAAAGGCGGCGGAAGTAAAAAAATTGCAGGAGCAAGGGAAAAAAGTGGCGATGGTCGGGGATGGGATCAACGATGCGCCTGCTCTGGCTACGGCCGATATCGGGATGGCGATCGGGACAGGAACCGATGTGGCGATGGAAGCTGCCGATATTACCCTGATGCGCGGCGAGCTGACCAGCGTAGCCGACGCCATCGTGATGAGCAAGCGAACCATCCGCAACATCAAGCAAAACCTGTTCTGGGCATTGGCCTACAATACCTTGGGCATCCCTGTGGCGGCAGTTGGCTTCCTCGCTCCTTGGCTGGCAGGTGCGGCAATGGCGTTCAGTTCCGTGTCCGTCGTTCTCAACGCCTTGCGTCTGCAGCGTGTGAAGCTGTAACTCTGCTACTCTAAATATCAACATATACAATAATGAGGAGAGATGAAAAATGAAAACAATCACCCTGAATGTAGAAGGAATGTCCTGCAATCACTGCGTTATGACGATCGAGAAAACCTTGAAAGAGATCGGGGCCAGCGGAAAAGTAGACCTGGCTGGCAACAAAGTGGAGGTTTCCTACGAAGAAGGCGCAGTATCGCTGGAGAAAATCAAGGAAGCGATTGAAGACCAAGGCTACGATGTGAAGTAAATGGATGCAAAAAATGCTCCAGTCCGATGACAAATGTCGGGCTGGAGCATTTTTAAGTAGGCCAAATGTAGGAGAATCCAAACATTTCTTGATACGTATATTTGATTGTTCGATAAACTAGTAAATTGAGGTGAGGCATTTGGCTCGATTGGAGTATCGGCTTCTGGATGAAGCGAAAGGGTATCCGTTGTTGTTTTATTATGACCCCATCGACAAGGATGAGATCTCCTTGCGCTTCGCCTGTGATTATCTCGTCAAAGGGCATGTCGTCTATGAAAAGACATCCTGTGCGATTGAGCCCGGGTGTTATGTCATTTACGTCAAACACTCGACAGAAGAACAGGCCGTGGATTACACGCACACAGCGGCGCGGCGATGGGACAGCATCCAGATGGAGCTGCGGGAGTTCTCAGCGGAAACAACCGTCTATCCGCTGGTACATACGTACTATTTTAAGGATGATGACGATGCCTTGTTGCATCTGCAAAGCGATTACCTGATGTACCAGGGGCGCGAATGGGAGAAGACATCTACAGAAGTAGATGAAGATCGTCGTCTGTACATTTACTATGCACAGTTGACGGAGTAGGAGGGTAAACATGGCGCAAAACAAGACGGCCAAAATGGTTGGCCTATTCATGGCCGCTGCCTTGACCATCAGCGGCTGCTCGTCGGATGACGACGATTGCTACGATTCAAACAACGACGGCTATTGCGATGATGGCGGCAGTTCCGGAGGAAGCTCCACCTACATCCATTCCGGCGGGAACAAGTACAAGGGCAGTTCCACAGGCGTTAGCAGTGGTTCTTCGTATGTCTCCAGCGGTTCCAAGGGAGGCATCGGCAGCTCCGGGTACTCGAGTTCGGGGTGAGGGATGAACATGGCTGAACAAGATCGTCGCGAGCAGCTATATGGTCCCTTGAGGAAAGAAGGAGTCTTTACCTGGGATCAGATGTACGGGGAAGAATACGCATTGGCCGATATTTTGGACATCACGGCGGAGTTTCGAGAGGAAATGCTGGAGGCGACCCGCAGGCTTGGACGGATTTTTGCCCGCGTAGTCCCCATCCTGCAACAGGCGGAAGATTCCCTTTTGCGTGAATTGGGGGTACCTGATCAAGCGCTGGATGCCGTTCGTCTCGCAACAGCGCAGGCGCCGCCAACTACGGTAGGCCGCTTTGACTTTGCCCAGACGGCAGAGGGCTTGAAGATGCTGGAGTACAACAGTGATACACCGACGGGAATCGTCGAGGCTTTTTATGTCAATGGCCGCGCTTGCCGCTTCTTTGGCCGCAGGGACCCGAATGCAGGAATGGAGGATCAGATTGCGACTGCTTTTGCACGAATGCTGGACGTCTATCGACAACAGGGCTACGAGACAGAGCATATCTGGTTCAGCTCTCTGGACTGGCACGAGGAAGACCGGGGCACGACGCTTTACCTGATGAGGCAGTCGGGTCTTGCCGGACGCTTTGCTCCGCTGGAGAAGCTGCGCGTCTGGGAGGATCGGCTCTATGTCGAGAACGGGGAAGAGTTGCTGCCTGTCCATGTGCTGTATCGGCTCCATGCTCTGGAAAAGCTGGCCAGTGAATCAGACGAGGACGGCTATCCGACCGGCGCTCATGTGCTGCGTCTGATCGCGGAGCGAAAACTGGCTATTATCAATCCTCCTTCCGCTTTTTTGACGCAGACAAAAGCATTGCAGGCTCTGATTTGGAGCTTGCATGAGGCGGGTGAATTTTTTACCGCAGAAGAACAGGACAGCATTGCAAGGCATATGCTGCCGACCTATTTTGAAAATCGCTTCACGGGCTCATCCGGCTATGTCACCAAGCCTATTTTTGGCCGGGAAGGGGGCGGAGTCGTGCTTTTTGATGCGGACGGCTCTGTACAGGAAAAAGACCAGGAAGCCTTTTACTGGGATCAGCCTATGATCTATCAAAAACGGGTGGAGCTTCCTGCAATTACAGTGAAAACGATGAACGGCGACTATGACGGACGCCTGCTCTGGGGATCTTTTCTAGTCGGAGGAGAGGCTTCAGCGCTTGTCGCCAGAGTCGGCGGGCCGATCACGGATAATCTGTCGTATTATTTGCCAGTAGGGCTACAAGAGTAGCGAAAGGAGACAAGTGAATGGAAACACAATGGGATTATCTCTTAAATTTTCTCGCATACCTAGGGGTGACGATTCCGATTTTGGGGGTGGGCATTCTCGTTTTTACATTTACGACGCCCTACAAGGAATTTCAACTGATCAAGGACGGCGCACAGGCTGAGGAACCGCAGAAGGTGGCAGCAGCCAAGGCGGCAGCTCACGATCTGGGTGGGAAAATCATCGGTTTGGCGATTGTGCTCGCCTCTGCTGTTTATCACGCGGTCAACCTGCTGGATCTGGTTATCTGGGGCGTGGTGGGAATGGTGTTTCAAGTGCTGGTATTTTATCTGTTTGAATGGATTACTCCGTTTAAAGTCGTCTCGGAGATTCCCAAAGGTAATGTATCCGTCGGTATTTTTGCCTCGCGTTTGAGCATTGCGGCTGGACTGCTGATGGCGGCACTCATTAGCTATTAATAGGAAGAATCGGAAAGACAACCGTCAAGCGCTGCGCTTGGCGGTTTTTGCTTTTCGTGGACCAGGAGCGGGAGTGGAAGTGGAAGAGTGAAATTGTAAAGACTTTGCAAATCCTTTACAAGGCATTCACATTCCGGCTCAACCGTCCGCTTTGACCTGGGAAAAAAGGCCGCCGGGCTTTCATCAAACCTTGTTTCCCCCTTCACATGCCGTTAAAAATCCCATTCTACAATATAGGTAATCAATCAAGACGACGGTGGGAAAAGGGAGGACTTGGAGAAGAATGGATCTGCATATGCACACCACCGCTTCTGACGGAAAATTGACTCCACGCGAGCTTTTGCTTGAAGCAAAGGCAAGGGGAGTAAAATACCTGGCGATCACGGATCACGATACAGTAGACGGCTATCTGCAGGCGCGGGAAGAGGCAAGAAGACTGGACCTGCACCTGATTCCGGGAATTGAGTGGAATACCGAAGGGCCCGAGGGAGAACTGCACATCCTCGGCTACGGGATCGATATCGCTGATCCGCGCTTGCTCCACCTGATGGACAAGCGTCAGCAAGAGCGGATCGAATGGATTGGCGAGATCGTGGAGCGCTGCAATCGGCTTGGTTTGGAGATTACTCAGGAAGAATGTCTGGCTCGGGCCCAAGGCAGCGTGATCGTTCGTACCCATGTCGCCGAAGCCTTGGTAGAACGCGGCTATGGACGTTCCCCGCAAGCGATGTTCGATTCTTATCTGCGAAAAGGTTCTCCGGCCTATGTGCCGAGACCCGCCTTTTCTGCGCGTGAGGCGATCGAATCTACACATGAGGTCGGAGGAATCGCTATCCTGGCTCACCCGGGCATATATCCGTTCGAGGTGCAGCTAGGCAATCTGCTGGACTATGGAATGGACGGGATTGAAGTGTACTATCCGCGTCATTCCTTGGCGGAGATGGCGTATTGGGAGCGCGAGGCCAAAAAGCATCATTTGGTCCGATCTGGTGGGAGCGACTTTCACGGTCATGGCACGCGCAACCCGAGTCCGATCGGGAGTGTGCCGATACCTGCAGAGGTAAGGGAGTGGTGGACATGTTGTTTGTTTCGTCAACTTTGATGTGGGTGTATCCCGTCGAAGCGGCGATTTTGATTGGTCGCCAGTACGGTTTTGCCGGGATGGAGGTATGGGCGGAGCACGTCTGGTTCCACCGCAGCAACCCATTGGAGATTCGGGATGCCGCCAAGCGGACGGGATGCAAGCTGACTTTGCACGCTGCTAGTTGGGACTTGAATCTATGCTCGCTGAATCAGGGGATTCGCGAGCAATCGATCCAGGAGGTAAGGCGCTCGCTGGATTTGGCGAAAGAGATCGGTGCAGCAAGCGTCACGATTCATCCGGGGCGAGTCACTCTGTCGGCCAAGACCAGAGGCTGGCATGAACCCATCCTGATCGACAGTCTCAACAGGCTTGCTCGCGAAGCGATGGAAAGGGGCTTGACGCTCTCCATCGAACATATCGAACCGCTTCCCAAGGAACTGGTGGTCACACCGGAAGAGCTAAATCGTCTGCGGGCTGCCCTGGATTATCCGACAACAGCCACGTTCGATATTGCGCACGTTCCGCTGAACCGTTCTTTGACGCAATTTTACCAGCAATTGGAAAATATAGACAAAATTCATATCAGCGATGCTACGGCAGAAAAGCTGCATGTGCCGCTTGGAACCGGGAGCATCGACTTAGAAGCAATTTGGCCGCTTATTTGGGAAAAAGAAAGACCCATCATCTTGGAAGGCTGGGATGATTCCCGCGAACTTTCCATACTCAAGCAAAATCTGTTGTATCTCGAACAAAGCCATTGTGTCTCTTTTTGAATAGGAGGAATCACTGTTTTGAACATTCTCATCACCAACGACGACGGCATTTTCTCCAATGGTGTGCTTTGTCTGGCACAGGCACTCCAGTCGTTCGGAAATGTATCGATCGTCTGTCCCGATCAGGAAAGAAGTGCGATCAGCCATGCCATCACCCTCAAATCACCGGTGAAGGCGAATAAAGTGAACTTTTTCGATACGTCTCTGGAAGCCTGGGCGGTCAATGGCACCCCTGCCGACTGCGTCAAGATGGCGCTCGAAGTCATTCTCAAGGAGAAGCCGGACGTGATCGTGTCAGGGATCAATCGCGGTCCCAATCTGGGGCGGGACGTGTTTTACTCCGGAACGATCTCGGCAGCCATTGAAGGGGCGATGTACCAGATTCCGTCCATCGCTGTCTCGCTCGCTACCTTGAAGCCCAACGCTTCCTACAATCTGGTGGAATCCCTGGCGTACGACGTGTTTGAAACCTTGTTTCGCCACAAGCTCAGCGCCGATACCGTGCTGAATATCAACCTTCCGTATCTGTCCAAAGAGATGGTCAAGGGAGTAGCTGTCACTCCGCTTGCTATGGATGTTCTGCGCTACCAGTACGTCGGTTTGAACGATCCACAGGGGTATTTGTGCTATTGGCTCTCCGACACGCTGGGAGAGATTCATTTGGAAGAGGAAGAATCGGATTATTACAAATTGCGGGATGGCTACATTACGATCACCCCTTTGCAGCTGAACATGACAAATATCGCGATGAAAAGCAAAATCAGCAAGTGGTTTCAATCGACCGTGCAACGCTCATAAACGCTCTAAACCAAGGAGGCTAATCAGTATGAACCGAATTGCTTTGCGCAAATGGACTTTGTCTTTGTTTGCAGCCGTCTCCGTCATCGGATTGACAGCTTGCGGTACTTCTTCCTCAACACCTCAAGCGGCAACCCCTTCTCCTGAAGCTGCGCCGCAAACGAACAATCAACCTGCTGAGCCTGTGCAGGCAAAGGTCGAGGGAACACTCAGCTTCTATACGTCCCAGCCCGATGCCGATGCAGCAGCTCTGATTGACGGTTTTGCGAAAAAGCACCCGGAGGTAAAGGTAGAGCTGTTCCGTTCCGGCACAGAAGAAGTGATCAGCCGTCTACAGGCGGAAGCCCAGGCGGGACAGGTGAAAGCCGACGTGCTGCTCGTCGCGGATGCGCCTACCTTTGCCAGCTTGAAAAAACAGGATTTGCTGATGCCGTATACCTCCCCCGAAGCAGAGCAGATTCCAGCCGAGCTTAAAGATGCAGACGGTTCGTACACCGGAACCAAGGTCATGGCGACCGTCTTGGCCATCAATACCCAGAAGGTCAGCACGCTGCCGGATAGCTGGAAGGTTCTGACCGCGCCGGAAGCAGCCGGAAAAGGCGTCATGCCAAGCCCGCTGTACTCTGGTGCAGCCGCTTATAATCTCGGGGTATTTACCCGGCAAAGCGAGTTTGGCTGGAATTATTTCGAGGGACTGAAAGCCAATCAGATGACCGTTTCCAAAGGGAATGGAGCCGTTCTGAAAAGCGTGGCTGGCGGAGAGAAGGAGTACGGAATCGTCGTAGACTACATGGTAGCCCGTGCGAAACAAGAGGGATCTCCAGTCGAATTGATCTATCCAAGCGAAGGTGTGCCTGTGATCACGGAGCCGATCGGCATCCTGAAAGGGGCGCAAAATCCCGATGCAGCAAAAGCCTTTGTGGATTACGTCTTGTCTGAGGAAGGACAAAAGCTGGCAGCTGACCTCGGCTACACGCCGATTCGCAAAGGGGTAGGGGCACCAGAGGGACTCAAGTCATTGGAGGAAATCAAGGTGCTGTCTGCAGATATTGCTGAGCTGGAGGCATCGCGTGAAGCGGATAAAAAGAAATTTGGAGAGATGATGGGTGGCAACTAATTGGCAGACCACACTCACAAAACGACAGGCTGAGGGGCGGAAGCGTCTATGGACTGCTCCCTTCCCGATGGAAAAGGCGGCTGGATGGCTGGTGCTCTTGCCAGTCGCCTTCTTTTTCGTCTATCCGTTGTGGAAGCTGGTCATCCTCAGCGTGAAAACAGAAGCGGGATTGGGTCTCGGCATCTTTTCCGAATTGTTGGCTGATGCGCGGACGTGGTCAGCGGTCTACCACTCCTTGACTGCAGCCGTTCTGTCCACTGTCTTGGCGCTTGTAATCGGTGTCTCGCTCGCCTGGCTTTGCGCGTATACCGATATTCGCTTCAAGGGAACGATTCACGTCATGGCTATGCTGCCGCTGTTGATTCCCTCTTACGTGATGACTTTGGCTTGGACGCAAATGGCGGGCCCTGCCGGTGTTTTGAACCGATTCGCCAGTTGGCTGATGGGCTTTCCTGTGGAGCTGTGGAATGTATACGGACTGGACGGAATCATCGTCGTGATGGGCCTGAGCCACTATCCGCTGGTCTACATGCTGACGCTCTCGGTTCTCTATCGGATTCCCAAGGAGCTGGAATGGGCGGCTCGTTCGTCTGGCGCTTCCTCGCGCAATGTTCTCAGGCAAGTGACCCTGCCGCTCGCGCTGCCCGGGATCGCCAGCGGAGGCTTGCTCGCTTTTATTTCGGGATTGGACAACTTCGGCATCCCTGCATTCTTGGGCATCCCAGCGGGCATTCCTGTTCTGAGCACGTTGATCTATGAGCAGGTGATCGGTTTTGGTCCCAGCGCCTTCGGTCGAGCTTCGGTCTTGTCCATTTTGCTCGGGATCATTGCTTTGGGCGGAACGGGCCTGCAATGGCTGCTGCTGCGCAAAAGCCGAGTCGATCAGACCAGTGCAGAGGATCGCTCTGTCCGCTACACGCTGGGCAAAAAACGATTCCTGGCAGAGGGAGCAGTCGGACTCTTTTTATTCATAACCAGCTTCCTGCCGCTGCTCTCCATGGCGTCGACGGCGTTTATCAAAGCGTATGGTCTGCCATTTCTCACGGAAAATTTGACCTGGAAGCACTTTCTCTTTGTGCTGCGGGATCACGCCGGGACGCGGGAAGCACTGGGCAACAGTCTCATGCTGGCTGGTTTGACGGGTGCTCTTTGTCTGATCGTCGGGACGTTGTTTGCCTACTGGCGTGTCCAGCGTCCCAACAAGCTGGGGAAAATGCTGGAGGGCGCTGTCTCGTTGCCGTATGCACTGCCGGGCATGGTGGTTGGCTTGGCGATGATTCTGACCTGGATGGAGCCGATTCCGGGATGGCAGCCGGGTATCTACGGCACCGTCTGGATGATCCTGATCGCCTATGTGACGCGCTTTTTCATCCTGCAGGTGAAAAGCAGCACAGTCTCGATTCTGCAGGTCGGCCGGGAAGTGGAGGAAGCGGCCCGCATCAGCGGAGGCAAGCTGTGGACACGATGGGGCCGCATTTTGTTGCCGCTGTATGCGCCGGGGATGCTGACAGGTCTATTCCTCGTCATGCTGACAGCCTTCACCGAGCTGACCATATCCTCTCTGCTCTGGTCTTCCGGGTCGCAGACGATCGGCGTCGTCATCTTCGGCTTTGAACAGGCGGGTTCTACTACATTGAGCACAGCCCTTTCCACGTTGATCGTGACAGCCATTTTGATTCTGTTGGCGATCGGCGGAATGTGGAAGCGATATTGGCAAAGGAGAGTAGAAGGATGAATGAAGCGAGGGTAATGGGTGTATCCAAACGGTTCGGCGAGGTGATTGCCCTCCACAGAATCGATCTGCATATCGGAAAAGGCGAATTCGTCGCACTGCTGGGTCCCAGCGGCTGCGGCAAGACGACCCTGCTACGTCTGTTGGCCGGCTTCGAGTCTCCTTCGAGCGGGGAAATCTGGCTGAACCAGGAGCTGGTCGCAGACCAAGACAGGCGGATGCCGCCGGAGCAAAGGCGCATCGGCATGGTGTTCCAGTCGTTCGCCCTCTGGCCTCATCTGACCGTCTACGAAAATGTGGCCTTTCCATTGCGTCATCAGCAGCATGTCCCGGAGGAATACAGGCAGAATCCGCGTGGGCGAGTGGCGCAGATACTGGAGATGGTCGGGCTCGGTGGGATGGAGAAGCGCTACCCGAGTCAGCTGTCGGGAGGGCAAAAACAGCGGGTGGCACTGGCGCGGGCGATCATTTTCAACCCGACGCTGCTGCTGATGGATGAACCGCTCAGCAGTCTGGACGCCGAGCTGCGCATCCAGATGCGCAAGGAGATCCAGCATATTCACCGGGAGCTAGGCACATCGATTGTCTACGTGACGCATGACCAATCCGAAGCATTAGCGATGGCGGATAAAATCATCGTCATGCGAGGCGGACGAGTAGAGCAGGCGGGTACGCCGCACGAAATTTACTACGAGCCGCAGTCGCCTTTTGTCGCCAAATTCGTCGGACGCGCCAATTTTGTCAAAGGGAGCTGGGCCGACTCCTCCACTTTCCTGCTGGAACGAGAGGGACAAACCTCGTTGCCTGTGCGCGTCTCACAGGATCTCACGCCTTTTCAACGCGAGCAGGTGCTGCCAGTCAGACCAGACCAGATCCGGCTGCATCCTTGGCAGGAAGGCCAGGATGGGGTGAAGGGGCGTGTGCAGCACGTGCAGTTTCAGGGGAGGGAACTGCTCTATTCCATTCAGGTAGGCAAGGAAGAATGGGAGGTCTCGACCGATATTGCGACCCGCTTTGCGTATGGCGATCAGGTGGCGGTTGAACTGGTGGTGTAACCGGTGCCCAGAAGCGCCATTGTTCAGAGACCTATTTTATGGTATTTTCTGAATAGTTCTTGGACAAAACGCAATGGAGGGAATCATTATTACCATCAAAATAAAAGGGATACCCCATTTTGCAGGTGCCTTCGTCTCGGGCACTGAACTCTCCCCTGATGCCTTGCGCAAAGCAGGACTAGTCGAGCATTTGCAGGAGAGAGGCTTGGCAGTAGAAGATTTAGGTGATTTGAAGCTGCCGGACTATATGCCGCGTCATAATATTCCTCCGGTTCGCAATTGGCCTGCTCCGCGCATGCTGTGGGATTTGCTGCAGAAGGAAGCGGCGGAGTGGATGGACCATAGTGATTTTCTGCTCATGCTTGGAGGGGATTGCGGCCTAATCGTGGGGACCGCAATCGCGCATCGGCTGCGATACGGGGAACAGGCGTATCTGCTGGTGATCGATGGGCATCTCGATGCGGTGGCTCCTTCGGCGAACCGCTGTATCGGAGCAGCGGGGATGGGGCTTTGGTTTTTGCTGCAGGATCAGGGCATGTGGATCGAGCGTTCAGGCTGGACCGCGGATCGGGTGAAGCTGGTAGGCTGCCAGAAGCCGCCAAATGAGGCGTATGGAGTAGAAATCGTGTCACTGGAGCAGCTTCATGCAGGCGATATGGAGCAGGAAATGACCCGTATCATGCAGTCCATCCCTGTTGATGCCAAAATATTGGTGCACTTTGATGTCGATGTGATGAACAAAGAAGCGATGCCTGCTGCGTATGCGCCAAGCGAGACGGGACTCAGCCTGGAGGAGACACAGCAACTCCTCGTGCGAGTGCTGCAGGATCGACGAATCGTCGGGATGGAAGTCACCGAGTTTTCCGCCTTGCGTGACACGACAGGCGAGCAGGCACAAAAGCTGGTGCGTTTGCTTGGAGAAGCGTTGGCGGTTCGAGGGTAAGGATATCAGGATCTAATGAAACCATACGGACAACGAAAAAGTTGTCCGTATTTTCTTTTTATCCCTATTCCTGACAAACAGATGTCAACAAGCGTGGGTTATGATCATGCCATCAACATGCTTCACCACGCATGAAACCAGACGGAAAGGGATGAAAATCAAATGGCATCAACTCAGAACCAAAACAAAGTAGGAATTGTCATCGCAGGTCTTCTGCTCTCCATCTTGATGGCCTCGATGGATAACACGATTGTCGCGACAGCGATGGGCAGGATTGTCGGCGAAATGGGCGGCCTTGACTCGTTTATCTGGGTCACATCCGCCTATATGGTAGCGGAGATGGCAGGTATGCCGATCTTCGGCAAGCTGTCGGATATGTATGGAAGAAAAAGGTTCTTTGTCTTCGGTATCATTGTCTTCATGGTTGGATCGGCACTTTGCGGGACAGCAGAGTCGATCCTCCAGCTCAGCATCTACCGGGCGATTCAGGGCATAGGCGCAGGGGCGATGGTATCGATCGCATTTACGATTATGTTCGACGTCGTGGCAGCGAAGGACCGTGGGAAAATGACAGGCATGTTTGGCGCTGTATTCGGCTTATCGAGCATTCTGGCCCCGATGATTCCGGCCTTTTTAGCGCTGGTGGCAGCTTTCATGATGAGCCAGGAGAAGTTGAATCCCGCTGAACAACAGGACGGCTACCCGGCAGCATCGCATTGATCAGCCAAGTAACAGTTGAGCCAGACAAAATTCGGTTTAAGATTGGGGTATCAGGATTTGTACAGGAGGCACGGCCATGAAACTGGAGCGGCTAATGGCGATCACCATTATTCTTTTAAACCGGAAGAGAGTGCAGGCACAGGAGTTGGCAGAACGGATGGAGGTATCGCTCCGCACCATCTACCGTGATATGGAGTCTTTGTGTCTGGCAGGTATACCGATTGTTTCCTATATGGGTACAGAAGGGGGCTATGAAATCATGGACAGCTTCCGTTTGGATCGGCAGATGCTTTCTCATGACGAGTTGATCGCCATGCTGACTGCGCTGCGTGGTCTCCAATCTACCAAAGCACTGAGTGAATCGAGCATGGAGCGGTTGCTTGAAAAGGTTGGCGCTTTGGTTTCGCAGACAGAACAAGGGAGTTTGGCTGATCGCGACCAAATCCTGGTCGATTTTACGCCTTGGAGATCGAGTGAAGCAGAGCGGAAAAAATATGAGGCATTGAACCATGCTGTAAAGGAAAAAAAGCTGGTTACCTTCTCCTATATCGACCATCTAGGGCAAGAAACGGTGCGGTGCGTGGAACCGATGGGCTTGGTCCTCAAAGGGTACAAGTGGTATTTGCACGGCTATTGTTTGGAGCGTGAAGATTATCGGATTTTTCGGCTCTCACGAATCCGAGATCTGCAGACGCAAGCAGTAACATTCCAACGACGGGATATGAAGCTAGAAAAACTAAATGAAAAATGGAAGCAGCTGCCGGATCGCCCCGGGCCCATGTTTGATGTCGTCCTACACTTCTCCAGCGCGTTGAAAGCTGTGGTTGCGGATCGATTTGACGAGGATGACATTGAACGGCAGCCGGATGGTTCCTTGCTCGTCCGGACCACTATGCCTGACCAGGAATGGCTGATCAGCTTTTTGCTCTCCTTCCGAAATGAAATGCGGGTACTCGAACCGGCCCGCTTGGCTGTGGCAGTCAGGACGGCAGCGTTGGAGATAGCAGGACTGTATGGCGACATGGGAAAGGTAGTCGCGCCCTAGCACCTTTTCACCCCAGATAGCATGTTCATGCACAATGGATGGGCCCTCCGCGTATACCTAGTAGGCAACGGGAAAGAGGTGACCATATATGAGCGGATGGCTATCACTCCTGCTCGTTTCCCTGGCCATCAGCATGGACAGTGTCAGTGTTGGCTTGACGTATGGGCTGCGAAAGATGAAAATGCCATTTCTGTCTCTGATCGTGGTGTCTGGTTGTTCGTTTGCTGTGGTGTACGGTGTCATGATGGTAGGCTCCTCGCTTACCTACTGGTTAACTCCCGAGGTCGGTCAGCGGGTGGGGGCTGCTGTCTTGATCGCGATGGGCTTGTTTACGTTTTGGCGGCTTGTCTCATCCCCTCCACAAGCCGAATCAAATCAGGAGGAGATTCCGCCACCTGTCGATGCTGCTGGGCAGACAGAGCCAGAACGTACGGTGTTGTCGCAGTTTCGCATGTTTGGCTTGATGATTCAGATCCTGCGCGATCCGTCCCAAGCGGATGCGGACCGCTCGGGGCATATTATGGGCTGGGAAGCCGTCATACTGGGGCTTGCCCTGTCCTTGGATGCCTTTGGAGCGGGGATCAGTTTGACGTTTTTGGGGTATTCGCCCCTGCTAGTCTCCCTTTGCATCGCGGTGATGAGCGCCTTGTTGCTGTGGACAGGATTGGCGTTGGGACGCGGGATTGGACAGCATAAGTGGCTGTCTGGACTTACCTGGCTTCCGCCGATCTTATTGATCTGCATTGGCGTGGCGAAAATCTTCTGACCATATGCTTCCTGTCAGACCCGTCCTTTCAAGAGGACGGGTTGTTTTATTTTCCAGCTCGTCTGCATACACATGAGAAAGAGTGAGAAGTGGATGGAGGAGATGAAGGTGGAATCACAGCAACCCATTCGAAAATGGTACACGTTGGCAGCAACCGAAGTGATCGAAGCCCTTCAGAGCAATTCGTCGCAGGGACTGGCTCAACAGGAGGCTGAGCGGAGGCTGGCAAAACAAGGCGCCAACAAGTTGGCTGAGAGCAAGAAAAAGCCTCTCTATACGGTCTTTCTCGATCAGTTCAAGGATTTTATGGTGGTCATTCTCTTCATTGCCACGTTGATCTCGTACTTTCTGGGAGAGTATCTGGATGCGATCACCATTATCGCCATCATCATCATCAATGGCGTATTGGGCTTCATCCAGGAAGCGCGGGCGGAGCGATCTTTGCAAGCGTTGAAGGATCTTGCCTCCCCGATGGCGAGGGTGATGCGGGATGGACACCTCTCGATGATCCCGGCCTCCCAACTCGTGCCGGGGGATCTGGTCTTGCTGGAGGCAGGAGATCGCGTGCCAGCGGATCTGCGTCTCGTCTCGGCCAATCGCCTGGAGATTGAGGAATCGGCATTGACGGGAGAATCCTTGCCTGTCAGC
>DASQMM010000169.1:0-4549 GCA_035645495.1 Brevibacillus sp.
AGAGACTGCTTTTTGGATTATCGATTTAGAAATTGAAATTGTCTGGATCGGGTCCAAAACGTTTATTTTCATTTAGCGCCGCAATTCGTTCCACATCTTGCGGCTCCAAGGTAAAATCAAACACGTCTGCATTTTGGCGAATACGCTCAGGCGTGATGGATTTCGGGATCGTCACCACTTTTTGCTCCAGGTCCCAACGAATTACGATTTGGGCAGGAGATTTTCCGTACTTCTGAGCCAGTTCGGCCAGCAAGGGATGATCGAGATTCCCCTGCATCAACGGACTCCAAGCCTCCATCTGGATCTTGTGATCACGGCAGTATGTAAGCAGATCTCGTTGTGTGAGCAGCGGATGGAACTCAACTTGGTTGACAGCAGGAACGATATCGCTGACCTTGCGCAGCTCCTCCAGATGGTGGATCTGGAAATTGCTTACGCCAATTGCACGTACATAGCCATCCTTGTACAGCTTCTCCAATGCTCTCCAGGTCTCGGTAAATTTGTCTTTCACCGGCCAGTGAATCAGGTATAGATCCAGCGTGTCTACACCGAGCTTTTTCACGCTAGTATTGAAGGCAGCAAGCGTCGATTCATAGCCTTGATCCGAATTCCACACCTTGGTTGTCAAGAATAGCTTGTCGCGCGCAATTCCCGACTCGCGAATCGCTTCTCCTACGCCCTCTTCGTTTTTGTAGATAGCAGCGGTATCGATGCTTTCATAGCCGGCTTCAATCGCCGAACGGACGGCATTTTTTACCTCGTCGCCCTCTTTTACCAGGTAAACCCCCAGGCCAAGCCAAGGCATTTTGACACCATTGTTCAGTTCTGTGCGATCTGTGAGCTTTGTTGTCATACGATCTCCTCCATTCAGCGTAGAATTGGGATGTTTTCGATAGTCAGTGTAGCATACACGAGGGTGCAGGAAAAGCTCGCCAGCACATTAGTACAAGCGGTTCTTATAGCTGTCCATCAGTCCCTCTGCCACTTCCTTCACTGTCATGTCTGGCAGCTTGATGTGATCAGCCAGGATTTGCGCTGCGTTAGGAACGTTCTCCTTGGCGGGCCAGGATTCCGGATTCCACAAGCCTGAACGCATAAACGACTTGGCACAGTGGATATAACACTCCTCTACCTCAACGCCAATGCCTACGGTCGGCCGTTTCTCGTTCACCGCCATCTTCTCCAGAATCTCCTCATCCCGGATGATACAAGCACGTCCGTTGATGCGAAGCGTCTCCTGCAAGGTCGGAATCAGGAAAATCAGACCAATCTGGGGATTTGCCAGAATGTTGCGAAGCGAATCCATACGTTTGTTGCCTGGACGCTCCGGAATGACCAGATGGCGATCATCGACGATATATACGAAGCCCGGAGCATCTCCGCGCGGGGAAGCGTCGCATCTGCCTGCTTCGTCAGCGGTCGCGATGACCAGAAAAGGGGATTTTGCGATATAATCACGGCAATGTACGTCCAGGTGATCAATGCTTTTGTTCTGCACCACGCGGCTGGGCTCTCCGAACATCTCCCTCAACACCGTCTGCTCCGTTACCACATCCCGAAATACTCCGAATCCCTGCATCCTCAACACCTCTTTGTCTATGCTTTTTTCTTGTCTGAGACCATCATAGCACAGGAGAGACATGTTTTCCTTTCACTCTCCAAGAATAAATGGTAATCTTTTACTATCCCTTATTAAGGCAAAATTACAAAAACGCAAAAGGTGGCGCGTTGGCAAAATGAGTATGTTCATCAACATCCTTACATCCCTCATTCTCATTGCCATGCTTGTCTTTATCTATAAAAAGCGCGAAGAAAACGAAGCCAATCTCGGATTCAAAATCATCGGATATTACCTATTAGGCTCCTTTACTTTTCGCATGAACGCATTTCCTGTTCCCTTAGGCTTTTTGATCTTTCTCTTCTTTTTCCGGCCCACTGCGAATCGAACAGCGAAACACTATTCCGCTTACCTGGGCTTGGCCTTTTTTGTACTGCAATTGATCATTCCGGCAGTAGATGAGTATTGGTATGAACGTCCTCGTGACATTGAAGCCTCAAGCACCAACATGTATCAGGTACCTTTTGCTAAAGACTGGCTTACCATACAAGAGAAATTGGACATTGATCCCGATGCTCGTTTGGAGAAATTTCGAGCGGAGTATCAAAAAGACGGCGAGATCATCAGACTTTCCTATGATGCAGTCGGCCAATCAGATAATGAATTTGTCTATTATGACATTGATTTTTCATCCGAGACGCAGGCCTATACAGTCAAGCGCCGCAAGGTTGGGCCCCAATGGCTGCAATATGATCGTTCTGTATTCGCTTCGAGATTTTTTGAAGTTTTTGACGAGGTGCAGGTTCGCAATCTATCTCCGGAAGATTCTTTTAACCGGATTCTCCTAAACAGCGACGGTGAATTTACGTCGTATGCAATCGAAAAGGGGAAAAAATATCTGATTCGTGGAAAAGAGATCAGGAAGTTGACGAACGAGGAACTTCCCGTCGAAGGATATACCATCAGCGCTTGCGGAAGAACGACCTACGAAACTACTTCCAGCTATACAAGATCATCCGGTTGTCTGGGGGAAGTGGATTACTTTTTTGATGCATACGAAAAGCCCCGCTAAAAAGCAGGTCTTTCTAGGCTATTGAAAGTTCTACTTATGAGAGTAGAAACGTTGTGAGGAACTGAAAAGTAGGTAGATGCGGCAAAAATAAACAGTAGAAACGATCCAGATTGGACGAATCGGACGTCTTGCGCTATTTTTAAGTATAGTTATTAAAGGAGGTTTCCGCCCTATGCTCAAAATAGGATCGCACGTATCGTTCTCCGGCAAAGGCTTGCTGAATGCTGCCGAAGAGGCTGCCACCTACGGCTCGACTACGTTTATGATTTATACAGGTGCCCCGCAAAATACTCGCCGCAAGCCCATTGAGGATCAATTTATCACCGAAGGCAAAGAAGTCATGGCCAAGATGGGCGTAGATGAAATTGTGGTACATGCCCCGTATATTATCAATCTGGGATCTTACAAGGACGACACATTCGAGCTGGCTGTCCGGTTCCTACAGGAAGAAATTAAAAGAACCGACTACATCGGCGTCAAGAATATCGTGTTGCACCCTGGGGCCTATACAGACAAGGAAGCCGAATACGGGATTGCTCGCATCGCCGAAGGATTAAACGAGGTACTTGCAGGGGTCAAGCATACCGATGTAAAGATCGCTTTGGAGACTATGGCTGGAAAAGGAACAGAAATCGGACGGAGCTTTGAGGAAATCGCCGCCATTATCGAAAAAGTGGACGACAACAGCAAGCTTTCCGTCTGCATGGACACTTGCCACATTCACGATGCCGGCTATGATGTCGTTAACGATTTCGATGGCGTACTCGAACAGTTTGACCGCATTATCGGCCTGGACCGTCTGGCTGTCGTCCACTTGAATGACAGCAAAAACTTCCGTGGTGCAGGCAAAGACCGCCACGCTCCGATTGGTGCCGGACTCATCGGGTTTGATGCGATGAACTACATCGTAAATCATGAGAAAATCCGCCATTTGCCGCTGGTGCTGGAAACGCCTTGGATCGGGAAAGAAAAAGGCAAGGAGCGCCCCATGTACGAAGCAGAAATCGCTCTCTTGCGCGGCGAGGTGAAAAGCAGATTTGGCGAAGAATTCCTCGATCATGTGGAACGCCTGGACTTCTTCTTCCGCAAGCAGGATGTGTCCAGACGCGACTATGTCGTAGGAATCTGGGAGCTGCTCAAGAACGACCCGAAGGCGAAGAAAGCCGATGGCCGCGAGCCGATGGAGCGTCTGTACGATATGGTGAAAGAGGCCAGACTGTTCCCCGAGCTCTCGGAAGAGCAGATCAACCATCGCTTGACTGGCTATTTTGCATATCCTGCTCTCACGTAAGTGTTTTTTCGGTAATACCCTCCCCTTGGCTTAGGAGGCGGCAATCTAATGGCTTGTACATCCTGCGGTTATACATTCGACCCGAATCAGAACAATTGGAGATACCATACGGAGAATCTTTACTTCATTCTTGCTCCTGTCCATCACGAAACCATTTTCAAGCAAATCGTCGACCACTATGTCCACGAGATAGCAAATGGGCAGGATAATGAAGACGACATCTGGATCATCATCGACAAATATGAACCGGAATACACGCCATGCAAAGAATGCTGGCTGCAAAATATCCGTATCAAACACCGGATGAAAAAGCTGTATGGCGAACAGAATATCACCTTTAGCTTTACATTCTAAACACACGGAAAACCGTCCCCCTTTGATCAAGGAAGACGGTTTTCTTTATATATCCCGAGCTACTGCAATCTCCCCTCCGAGACGACAACTCTGCCTTTTTTCAAAACCGTATGGACGTGATTCACCCCGTATCGGTATTGGAGGGTCATGAAATCTGGCACATCAAATATAGTGATATCCGCCTGCTTCCCCGGCTCGATGCTGCCGATCTGATCACCGCGGCGAATCGCATGTGCGGCATTGATCGTCGCTGCTGTCAGCACCTCTGCAGGGG
>DASQMM010000170.1:0-4133 GCA_035645495.1 Brevibacillus sp.
TCGATACGGTGTCCGCTGGTAACGTACGGACGTTACGCCAAAGCCTACGCGCCGCTTTTTAGAAAAAGGCGGGTTCGGTTTGGAGCTCGGAAGCCCATTCAACATTCACTCGACGCTGATTCGCACCACCCATCAGCTCTCTGAAGCCTCGTTAAATGCCTACTCTTCTTCCTCATCGCTGTGCAATCTTCCTTTGATCGATTATTCTACAGAGTCATTCTCAAAAAAGCAAGTGCCACTTGTGTAGAAACATTGGAAACTGTTAAACTAACTAGTAAGTTATATAACTAACGAGTTAGTTTTGGGGTGACGTCATGAACAGATCGAGGACGGAAAAAGGGGAGCAAAGCCGCAAGCGTCTGCTGGAAGCGGCGGCAGAGGAGTTCGCGAACAATGGCTACGACCGTACGCGGGTCAGCGATATTGTGAAGCGGGCTGGCCTGACCCAAGCGGCCTTTTATCTCTACTTTCCCAGCAAGGAAGCTGTCTATGGGGAGCTTCGGGATGAATTTTTCACGCAGTTGCGGGTGCTGGCGGATGCCGGAAAACAGGTAACACCACTGCCCAAGGAGATGACCGTGCCGAAAATCAGGGAGAATCTGCTTGGGCTCTTCCGATTTTTTGGCGCAAGTCCCAGGCTGACGCAGGTGTTTCTGGCTGCTGCGCAGGAAGGGGAGCTATTGCATCGGCAAATGGCGAAGCTCGTAGCGGAAAATCTGCGCATCAACCAGAATGCCGGACATGTGCGCCCGGAGCTGTCGCCTGAAGTAGCGGCCGAAGCCATGGTCGCGGTTTTGTATCGGCTGACAGAGCGTTTTTTGCTGACGGGAGAGATGACGGCAGAGGAATTGGCAGACCATGCCACCGCACTGCTGGCAAGCGGCATCGTTTCGCCGGAGCGTTCCACCAATCCCAAGATTCGATAGGAAGGGGGAAGCAAGCATGGAATTGACGCATGTGATCTGGTTGTTCCTGATCGTGTTTGTCCTGCATGACCTGGAAGAGATCATCGCGGTGGAAAATTGGCTGATTCGCCATCGCGAAAGGCTTGTTCGAAGCATACCCGCTTTTCTGCAAAAGACGTTTCAGCCGATGCTGTCCATGAGCACCGCCCAGTTTTCGGTGGCGGTCGGCTGTATTTTTGCTGTTTTGTCTGCCGCCGTCCTCCTGACGGTTCTGACCTGGCAAGCGGGCACGTACTTGCCTTTCTTCCTGGTCTGCCTGCACGTTCTTTTTCTGCATGTCTTTACCCATATCGGACAAAGCCTGATGTTTCGCACCTATACCCCTGGCGTCGTCACAGCAGTTGTACTGGTTCTTCCCTACAGCTTGTACACCTATTACCGCTTGTTTGCGGAAGGATGGATCAACTGGTCGATGATCGGAGAGACGCTGCCTTATTCGCTGCTGGTGATTCCGGTCCTGTATGCGGCTCTGACACTGGGAGAAAAGGCGATCAAGCCGCTAAAAAGCTAGAAGAGGTGAGGAGAAACTTGGACAGCGACCTTTCCAAAATTGACAGACTATTCTACAATGGGGAGGACAAACAAAGCGTCGAAACACAACAAGAACAGGCAGATACAGGAGGTGCGCATACGTGATTCATGCAGAACGTCTGTGGGAACGGCTGATGCAGCTTGGCACGATTGGCAGACAAGCAGAAGGAGGGGTAACCAGGCTTTCCTTTACCCCGGAGGAACGGGCGGCCAAAGACTTGGTGACACGTTTTATGCAGGAAGCAGGATTAACTGTAAGAGAGGACGAGATCGGAAATCTGATTGGCCGCAAAGAGGGCAAGAATCCTGCGGCACCGGTAGTGCTGGTCGGCTCCCATATCGATTCGGTGCCGAATGGCGGTGATTTTGACGGACCGCTTGGCGTCCTCGCTGGAGTAGAGATCCTGCAAGCGATGAATGAGCGCGGCGTGGAGACAGAGCATCCCATCGAGGTCATTGCTTTTACCGACGAAGAAGGAACACGCTTCGGCTATGGCATGCTCGGCAGCCGGGCGCTTGGAGGCCGGCTGCAGATGGAGGAGTTGGAAGCCCAGGACGAGGAAGGGCTCTCGATCGCTGAAGCCATGCGGCAAAACGGACTCGATCCCGCACAGGTTGGACGCGCGATGCGGGAGCCTGGCAGTGTCAAGGCATACGTGGAATTGCATATCGAACAGGGAAAAGTCCTCGAGAGCCGCGGTTTGTCTGTGGGCGTCGTCAATGGGATCGCAGGGCCGATCTGGGTCAAATTCACGCTCGAGGGAGAAGCAGGCCACGCTGGTACGACACCGATGACGATGCGCCGCGATCCGCTGGCTGCGGCGTCAGAGATCATGCTGGTCATCGAAAGGGAAGCGGCCCGGACCAATAGCACAGTCGGCACGGTCGGCAAGCTGCAGGTCTTTCCCGGCGGGGCGAATGTCATCCCGGGGCGCGTCGAGTTTACGCTTGATCTGCGTGACGTCGATGAAGCAGTGCGTACCCGTGTCGAAGAGAGCATTTTGCAGGAAGCAAAAGAAATTTGCCAGCGCCGCGGGGTCAAGCTGCTGGTAGAAGACCTGCAGCGTATGGCTCCAGTGATCTGCTCCCAGGAGGTGCAGCAGGCAGCCCTGGCAGCATGCGAGGCAGAGGAGCTGGAGACCATGATCCTGCCAAGCGGCGCCGGACATGACGGCATGCAGTTGGTAGATTTTTGTCCTGTCGGCATGATTTTCGCCCGTTCCCGGGATGGCATCAGCCATAACCCGGCGGAATATACGTCCAAAGAGGATTGTGCGAAGAGTGCCGCGGTTTTGTATCGGACGGTACTCGCATTGGCGTCACCATCACCCCGATAAAAGTTCCCATTTGAGGAGGAGAACAGGATGACAACGACCGTCGCAACGCTGAATCAAGCTGTAGAGGAGATCAGGGAGCAGGTAATTGCGTGGAGGAGGTATCTGCATCAGCACCCGGAACTGTCTTTCCACGAAGAAAAAACGGCACAGTTCGTCTATGATACGCTGCAATCCTTTGGCAATCTCGAGATTAGCCGTCCGACCCAGACAAGTGTCATGGCTCGCCTGATCGGCCCGGAGCCGGGGACAGTGCTGGCGATGCGCGCTGACATGGATGCGTTGCCGATAACCGAAGAGAACACATTCGAGTTCGCCTCCCAAAACCCGGGTGTGATGCACGCCTGCGGTCACGACGGGCATACCGCCATGCTGCTTGGGGCGGCCAAGCTGCTCGCGGGGATGAAGGAGCAGGTAAAAGGGGAAATCCGCTTTTTATTCCAGCACGCAGAAGAACTGCATCCCGGCGGAGCGGAAGAAATGGTCCAGGCTGGCGTCATGGAAGGCGTCGACCTGGTGATTGGGACGCATCTGTGGGCTCAGATGGAGTACGGCAAGGTCGGCATTAGTTCAGGCCCTGTGATGGCGGCTCCCGACACCTTCTGGGTTACAGTGCAGGGAAAAGGCGGCCATGCCGCAATTCCGCACCAGACGATCGACAGCATTGCCGTCGCGGCTCAGGTCGTGACCAATCTGCAGCATATCGTCTCGCGCAATACCGATCCTTTGGACAGCCTCGTGATCTCCGTCACGCAATTTGTTGCCGGGACCACACATAATGTCATTCCTGGTTCGGTCGAGCTATGCGGTACGGTGCGCAGCTTCGATCCTGCCTTGCGCGAAAGCGTCCCCGGCTTGATGGAGCGCGTTATCAAAGGGATTACAGAGGCGCATGGGGCTTCCTATACCTTCAAGTATGTGAATGGCTACCGTCCTGTCATCAATGATGAGCAGGTCAGCCGTCTGATGGAAGAAGTCGTCGTCGAAACATTGGGTCCGGAGTGGGTTGTAAAAAGCCGCCCGACGATGGGCGGGGAGGATTTTTCCGCCTTCCAGCAAAAAGCGCCAGGCTGCTTCTTTTACATCGGGGCGGGCAATCAGGAGAAGGGCATCATTTATCCGCATCACCACGCTCGCTTCACAGTGGATGAGGATGCGCTCGAAATCGGCGTGAAGACCTTCGTCAATGCGGCTAGGAAGATTGTAATGGACAGAAAAGCTTGATGCCACGCGACTTTGTGGCTTTAAATAGAACGTCAAGGGGGTTCCCCGACGGTCTTTCTTCAACAGATCGGAATTTATA
>DASQMM010000171.1:0-6157 GCA_035645495.1 Brevibacillus sp.
CGATTTCATAGAATTGCATGGGGACCGTAGTTATGGGGATGATCCAGCCATTGTTGGAGGGATCGCCAAATTAGACGGACGTCCGGTTACAATCATCGGCCATCAAAAAGGAAAAGACACCAAAGACAACATCAGACGAAACTTCGGAATGCCCCACCCCGAGGGGTACAGAAAGGCACTCCGCTTAATGAAACAAGCGGATAAATTTCAACGCCCCATCCTCTGCTTTATTAATACCTCCGGAGCTTATCCCGGCAGGGCTGCCGAAGAGCGCGGGCAAAGTGAAGCAATTGCCCGGAACTTGTTGGAGATGTCCAACTTCCATGTTCCAATTATATGCGTCGTCACAGGAGAAGGGGGGAGCGGCGGAGCGCTTGCCATCGGTGTCGGAAACAGAATATTCATGCTGAAGAATTCCATTTACTCCGTGATTTCTCCTGAAGGGGCAGCGGCGTTGTTGTGGAAAGATTCCTCTCTAGCCAAGCTTGCGGCGGAGACTATGAAGATTACTGCCCCTGACCTACTGCAATTGGGAGTAATCGATGGAATTATACCAGAACCATTCGGCGGTGCCCACCGCGATATGGAAAAACAAGCCCAGCTTATCAAAGAGATGTTGAAAGAACAACTGTCGCTATTGGATCAAATGACTCCAGACGAATTGGTAGAGGAACGTTACAAAAAATATAATCGAATTGGCTGTTTCGAACTAGTGTAGCAGGTACAGACAGTGTTGATATTCTGTCATATCCCGTCGCTTTTGCAAACAATCACCTTTTCTATACATTCCAAATCCATCTCTGATTTAACTGGGTATATGATAGAAACAACCTGATCGTGAACGATCCAAGAACGGGATTTATATTGCCGAAAGTGGGTAAAAGCCGATTCATAATAGTCATGAGCTCTGATTTTCCTGAGCTCGTTTATTTCCATTAGGGCGCACGGAATCGTCAAACCGGTTCTTAGAACTTTTGACAGCCCTTCTTTTATTGTCCATAAGAGCGTCCCTGCAACCTCAACCGGAAGTTGGCAAGAAGCCAACCACTCTATCTCCTTTGATGTCAGTTGTGTCTGGATTGCTTCCTGGTGGTCAAGTGTAATTGTTTCCATATCGATGGCCATCGGATGAACTTCTGGAAAAGCAAGGGCAACCGCATATCTACCAGTATGGCTTATGCTGACACCGACCGTTTCGGTTGATAAGTAATGAACTACCGGTTGTTGAAAAACACCCGATTTGATTTCCATGGAGGTCAGATCGGTTTCATCCAGTAGTAGGGACAAAGCTTTTTTTGCCGCTAGTCTCCCCAGCAGATAACTCAGTTGCCGCTTTTCATAACGTAATGTACGAAAATACTCGTATTCATTCGGATGCAAAATTTCGGAAGCCCATGACAACATACTCGCATGTTCCTCCATTATTGCAGAGGAAAAAACTGCCCTAACTCCACCATTTGGTCTGGTTACGTTGATTGAAGCTACTGATTTCAACACCATTCATCACACCTAGCATCCATTTCCCTGAGCAGAAGCAGGTACCAGTTTGCTCCAAGTCAGGTAACAATTTGTATTATAACCTACTTTCGGGGGTTTTTGGCAATTTCACTTTCCCGTATACATCCAGAAAATGTGATAAAATAGGCCTACGAAGATCGAACGTAGGTTCTTTTTCATGTATGACCCCGTAACAAGCTCCGCAATATTGTACAATTGTGAACATGATCGCCGATCGTTGGACGTTGCGGCGCCTAAAGTCAAATCGCAAGCAAGGAGACGAGCCTGTTAGATGAAGCTGATATCGTGGAATGTAAATGGACTGCGCGCATGCGTAAACAAAGGCTTTAGCGACTATTTTGCTAGAATGAATGCCGATATTTTTTGCATCCAGGAAACGAAATTGCAGGAAGGGCAGATTACGGCTGATTTCGCTGAGAATTACCTGCAATATTGGAATTATGCCGAGAAAAAAGGCTATTCCGGCACCGCTGTCTTTACCAAGCGAGAGCCGCTGTCTGTGCGCTACGGCCTGGAAGAGAACCATGAACCGGAGGGACGCACGCTCACACTGGAATTCGATTCATTCTTCCTGGTCAATGTCTACACGCCAAATGCCAAACGTGATTTATCCCGTCTGGATTACAGACTGGAATGGGAAGATCGGTTCCGCCGTTATGTTCTGGAGCTAGATGCCCAAAAGCCGGTTATCATCTGTGGCGACCTCAATGTAGCGCACCAGGAAATTGACATTCGCAACTCCAAATCCAATCGCGGAAACTCCGGTTTTACCGATGAGGAACGGGAAAAAATGACCCAACTGCTCCAATCCGGGTTTCTGGACACATTCCGGCACTTTTATCCGGACCGCGCCGATGCCTATACCTGGTGGTCCTATATGCCCAAGGTAAGGGAGCGAAACATCGGTTGGAGAATCGACTACTTCCTCGCTTCCGCCAGACTGGCTCCATCGCTGCTCGACGCTCGGATTGACACCGATGTGATGGGCAGCGATCATTGTCCTATCATCCTGGAGGTGGCCGATCAGCTGCTTGGCAGTGAGGACAACAGCTGATCTCTCCTTTCATCGCGTTCTCAGATTGACAAAAATGGCATCCGGGCTAGACGGCGTGAAGCTGCCTCCTTTTGGCTCGACACTTACGGCAATATTCTCTACCAGACCCAGCTCGCCTCCCTGGAAGTACAGCTGGGCGATTCCGTTTTCCCAGCGCAGCAGGCCGACTCGTGAACGTCTGTCCTGGGTGATAAACCATACCTGATAATCTGTTTCCGGTAGAGGAGCCAGTCCTTTTGTGAGGATCAGCATTTCATTGGACGTGTTGTTCACCCAAACATAGCTTTTGGCATGACTCGGTGCAACGGATGCGACGTGCAAGACTGTGTGCGGATCCATCACGATACCCATGTTGGGCAAGTGGGCGGCCAAAGTTCTTTCATCAGAGAGTCCGCTGTCCCTTTGAAAGAAGAATAAACTCATCAGGCAGAGGAAAAGAACTGCAGTTCTTCTCACAGCAAAGGCGGCTTCGATTTTCTTTTTCCTCCGGGAGAACCAACGCTCATAAGCAATGCGGCGCATGAGGCGGCGTTTGAGCGTTGGTGATGGCGTCGGCTTGGACATGGCTTCTTCCGGTTGGAGAATGGCCGACCATTCGCGGCGCAGCTCCGTGCATCGCGTACAAGAAGCAAGGTGAAGCTGCAATTGTCTGCGCTTCTCTTCCGCCATCCTGCCCAACATATAATCAGCGATCTCCTCCTCCCGCCATATGCAGCTTGCATTACTCATGCTTCCTCTCACCTCCCAGCGATTCCAGCCACCCCGATTGACTCAATTGCTTGCGTATATTGTCCAGCCCATAACGAATCAATGACTTGACGGTCCCAAGCGGCCGATTCATGTTTGCGGCCAGCTCGCGTTGTGTCTTGGCCTCATAGTACATCCCCTGCAAAGCACGCGCCTGAGCTGGCGGGATCTTGCTCAATGCCTGCCCCAGCACTTCCCGGTCCAGCCTCGCTAGGACATTCTCCTCCGCAGCCACAGCAGTGGACGCCTGCTCCAGAGTGGCTCTTTCCTCAGGAGTGATTGGCAGCCGCTGCTTTTTCCGCATCCGATCCAACGAGCGGCTGCGCGCCATCACGGCCAGCCAAGCCTCTACACTTCCGCGCTTTGGGTTGTACTGACCCGCTTTTTTCCATACTTCCAAAAACAGATCGTGACATATATCCTCTGCTTCCATGCGGTCTTTTACGATGCGCAAGGCAATATGCAAGACCAGCGAAGCGTATTTTTCGTAGAACAGTTCAAAGGCTGTGATCGATCCATTTGCCATGTCACGAAGCAGCCGCTCTTCGTCAACATCTGGATGGGCCAACGTCTTCCACCTCCGCTGAAATATCCCCTTTTCCATACTACTAGCAAAATTTCTGGCAATTTTAAAGTCTTTCAAAAAATTTTTATCGACTTCTGTAAATCCAATTTTCCCACTTATTCGTACCCTTGGTGAGTGACCAAAAATGAAAAACAGGGGGAAAGAAAAAGATGATCAGAAGTTGGGGAAAATCTTTGTCACTCTTCATTACATTTATCGTCGGAGTGATGACACTGGGGCTTGTCCCCTCTTGGGCTGCAGGGGAGGTTACCCTGTACACGCCCTACACCAGTATTTCGGTGACGCCGGGAGAATCGATCCATTACAACGTTGAAATCATCAACAACAGCAGTCAGGTGCAAGACGCGGAGCTCACGGTGCAGGGTCTGCCGGAGAACTGGGAGTATCAGCTCACCTCTGGGGGCTGGAGTTTGCAGCAGATTTCCGTTCGTCCTGATCAATCGCAGCAAGTGTCGCTGCAAGTAGATGTTCCGCTGGAAATTGACAAAGGAAGCTACCGTTTTCAGCTTGTAGCTGCCGGAAAAGCAACCCTGCCATTGCTGGTTACGGTAACGGAGCAAGGAACGTTTAAAACGGAACTGACATCAGAGCAGCCAAACATGGAGGGGCATGCCAATTCTTCCTTTCACTATAAAATGACCTTGCGCAACCGCACTGCGGAGAAGCAGCTTTATTCCTTGACCGCAGATGTACCGTCCGGATGGGATGTTCAGTTCAAAGTGGACGGCAAATCGGTTACCTCCGTCAACGTTGATGCCAATACAACAAAGGACATCGACGTGGAAGCAGATCCTCCGGAGGGCATCAAGCAAGGATCTTACAAGATCCCGGTAAAAGCCGCCACCAGTGCTACTGCGGCGAGCGCCGAGCTGGAAGCTGTGATCACAGGCTCCTATGCCGTCAAACTGAGCACGCCGACAGGATTGTTAAGTACCGATGTAACGGCGGGCGGCCAGCGTAATTTGACGCTGACCGTGGCCAACACGGGTTCGGCAGATTTGCGAGACATCGAGCTTCGGGCAGATACCCCGCTGAATTGGGAAGTAACCTTTGAACCAAAGCAAATCGCAAAGCTGGAAGCGGGAAAGACGACAGAAGTGACAGCAACCATCAAAGCGGATGAGAAGGCGATTGCCGGGGATTACGTGGTGAGCATGACATCCAGAGCAGCAGAAGCTTCCTCGGAAGCTCAGTTTCGCGTGGCAGTGAAAACCTCGATGCTGTGGGGATGGCTCGGTGTTCTGATCATTCTCGGCGTCATGGGAGGCGTGTACTACCTCTTCCGAACCTACGGAAGGAGGTAAGTCGAGTTGGAGCCCATTATCGAACTGAACGAACTGACCAAGCAATACGGGGAGCAGACAGCTGTCGACCGCTTGACTTTGAACGTCAACCGCGGTGAAATATTTGGGCTGCTCGGCCCCAACGGCGCCGGCAAGTCGACGACGATTTTGATGATGTTGGGTCTGGCTGAGCCGACATCCGGCACCGTGACCGTTTGCGGGGTGGATTCGACACGACAGCCAATCCTTGTTAAGCGCAAAGTGGGCTACTTGCCAGACGATGTGGGGTTTTACGAGGATTTGACAGGAACAGAGAATCTGCTCTACACCGCACGGCTGAACGGCTATTCCCGCAAAGAAGCGTTCTCGAGAGTCGAATACCTGCTGGATCGGGTCGGGCTTGGCGAAGCTGCTCATAAAAAGGCTGGTGCCTACTCCCGCGGCATGCGTCAACGCCTGGGACTTGCAGAAGTATTGATCAAGCAGCCGGAAGTGATCATTCTGGACGAACCGACCTTGGGGCTTGATCCCGAGGGTGTGCGCGAGCTCCTTCAATTGATCCGGCAACTCAGCCGCGACGAAGGAATGACAGTGCTGCTCTCCTCCCACCACCTGCATCAGGTGCAGCAGATCTGTGACAGGGTCGGACTGTTTGTCTCCGGCCGTCTGCTGGCCCAAGGAGACGTCCATAGCTTGTCGCAGCAGTTGTTTCAGGAGGAATCGATTGCTATAGAAGTACAGGTGAACCACTTTGCTGATGGTCTGCTGGATGCCCTGCAGCAGGTGGACGGAGTAAGCCGGATTGAAACCCATGACGATGGCAGGCTGGTCATTCATTGCACCCAGCATGTCACGCCTGAAATCTCTCGCGTGATCGTGGAAAGCGGCACTTCGCTCCTTCATCTAACCCAGCGGCAATACGGTCTGGATGAAATCTACCACCTTTATTTTGAAGGGAGGGAAGCAGAT
>DASQMM010000172.1:0-2334 GCA_035645495.1 Brevibacillus sp.
TACCATTCTTTCTTGATGGGGTCAAGGCAAGAATCATTCTTTTAAATAAAAAAGCAGTTCCCGCCTCGATTGGGTGAGAACTGCTTTTTGCATCCATGCTTGTCTGCTTAGGCTTTATGGCTTCAGGACGACCTTGATGCAATCGTCCATTCTGTCATTAAAAATCTCATACGCTCGACTCGCTTCTGTCAGTTTCATGCGATGCGTAATGATCTTCGTCGGGTCGATTTTTCCTGCGGTGATAAGGTGAAAAATTTCCGGCATCAGGTGGATGACTGGGGCCTGTCCCATCTTCAAGCTGATATTGCGCGTGAAAAACGGTCCAAGCGGGAAGTTGTTGTAGTTGCCGCCATACACCCCAGTCAATTGGACTGTGCCGCATTTTCGAACCGCTTTTGTCGCGATTTGTATCGGCCCGATCGTTCCGCCCTGCAGCTTTAATTTTTGTGCTACGAATTCCAGGGGAGATTTTTTGCCATCCATCCCGACACAGTCGATCACGACATCTGCGCCACCCTGGGTAATCTCCTTTAAATGTTCCCCCATATCGTCGTACTGCGTAAAATCGAAAGTCTCTACCTGGTTGATTTCCTTTGCTCGCTTCAGGCGGTACTCCAGATAATCGACAGCGATGACGCGCTTGGCACCTTTTAGCCAAGCAAATGTCTGCACCATCAAGCCGATTGGACCACACCCCAGAACGATTACTGTATCTCCGGCTTTCACACCGGCATGAAGGACGCTCCAATAGGCGGTCGGAAGTACGTCTGATAAGAAGAGCAGCGCTTCATCCTCCAGCTCGCAGGCTTCCGGGATGACGAACGAGGAAAAAGAGCCGAAGGGCACCCGCAAATATTCAGCCTGTCCTCCAGCATAATTGCCGAACTTCTCCGTGTAGCCCAAGTAACCGCCCGAATCGTAATGCGGATTGGAGTGGTCGCATTGGCTTTCCTGCTCATGTTGGCAGTAATAGCACTCCCCGCAAGCAATGGTGAACGGAATGACGACGCGGTCCCCTTTTTTCACATTCGTTACCTCTGGACCCACTTCTTCGACAATTCCCATCGGTTCGTGGCCAATGATGTATCCTTCGGGCAAAGGCATGTTTCCTTGGTATAAATGAAGATCCGATCCGCAGATGGCCGTAGTCGTTACCCGAACGAGAATATCATCCGCTTTCTCGATTTTTGCGTCTGCGACTTCCCTCACTTCTACTTGATTGGGGCCTTGGTAGGTCACTGCTCTCATGATCATTTCCTCCCGTACGTTTCAAGATGATCCCTGATAGGTTCATCCTGCGACAGGAGAATTATACGGGCTTACCAGCCCAGACTGACGCTTATTCCTTTTCGGGGAGTTCCGACCACTTGTTGACTTTCTCTGGCGGACGATAATCACGCATGCGGTCCAGCAGAACAGCCGGATCGCTTTCACAGATCAGCAAGGGTGTCGCCGTTTCCGGAATGAAGCCAGCTTCAGTCGCATGCTTGACCAACTCCATCACGGGAGTGTAGTATCCTTCTACATTCAACAATCCGATCGGCTTGTCGTGGATGCCGATCTGCCCCCAACTTACCACCTCGAATATCTCTTCGAACGTGCCATATCCTCCTGGCAGGGCAATGAAGCCGTCCGCCAGCTCATTCATTTTCGCTTTCCGTTCATGCATGGTGCCCACCTCATGCAGCTCGGTCAGGCTGGTGTGGACAATTTCGCCGCGGAATAATCCCGTCGGCATGACGCCGATGACGTGACCTCCACCATCCAAGACGGTATTGGCGACCCGCCCCATCAATCCCAGCTTGGAGCCACCGTACACCAAGTCCAGTTTCCGGGCGAGCAACTCATATCCTAACTGCTCAGCAGATTCACTGAACGCTGTATGTACACCCGGATTCGATCCTGCAAAGACACAAATTCGTTTCATCTCGCCCCTCCTATTGTTGTTTTGGTCATTCCTTTGATAGTGTACAGGATAATTTTGTGAAAAACCATGCTAAGTCATTTACGAAATATCAAAAAATAAGATCCCGCTTCCCTTTTGACGGGGAAACGGGATTTTTGTTTGGCTTAAAGTGTATCGAATGCTTCCTTCATAACATTGGCAATAAAATCCAAGTCTTCGCTTGTGGTAGAGAAAGGCGGTGACAGGGTGAGTATATTGTTAAATCCTGGAATCGTGTCGCCGTTGCGTCCAATGATCAGCCCTCGCTTCTTGCATTCCGCAATTACCTGCGTCAATTTGGCCGGGGCCGCCGGTTCCTTCGTCTGTTTGTCTTCCACCATCTCGATTCCCATCAGAAAACCGAAGCTGCGGATGTCGCCAACCAGTGG
>DASQMM010000173.1:0-1663 GCA_035645495.1 Brevibacillus sp.
AGCATGCTTGCCACTTCCTTTCGACGCAAGAAAGATCGATCCGCGTTTTATCGAAAAAAAAGACTGGGAAGCTCCCAGCCTTTTCTCAGACAATCTCAACCGTGACGCGCTTGTCCGTATCGACGGAAGCAGCCATCACGACGGTGCGCAGGGCCTTGGCGATACGTCCCTGTTTGCCGATAATTTTCCCCATATCATCAGGATGTACCGACAACTCATACACGAGCGTACGCTCCTTGTCCACTGCATTCACACGAACCTCATGCGGATGATCGACGAGAGCCTTTGCGATCGTTTCGACCAGTGCTTTCATCATCAGACCTCCAGATGATCGGCTTATTTGCCGTATTTGGTTTCGTGTACTTTTGCCATTACGCCTTCTTTGGAGAGCAGGTTGCGAACTGTGTCAGTCGGAGCTGCACCGTTCAGGATCCATTGTACCGCTTTTTCGGTATCAATGTTCACTACTGCCGGTTGTGCAACCGGGTTGTAGTACCCAATCTCTTCAATGAAACGGCCATCGCGAGGGGAACGAGAATCAGCTACTACCACACGGTAGAAAGGAGCTCTCTTGGAACCCATGCGTTTCAGACGGATTTTTACTGCCATGTTGTTTCACCTCCTGTATGGATCAACGCAATACTCAATTGCGTTGGTGCTGCTTTATCTGAACCATCGCGCCTCTGGCCTGTGTCAGCGGCGCGAAGAGATCATGCAAGTTATTTGAATGGGGGCTTGAAGTTGAACGGGAAGTTCATGCCTCCTGGATTGCCGCCCTTGCCTTTGCCCATGAATGGAAGTCCCATGCCGCCTTTTTTCTTGGACTTCTTCATCATCTTCTCAGCGGTGCCGGAGAACTGCTTCATCATTTTCTTCATATCGTCGAATTGCTTGATGAACCGGTTCACTTCCTGAATGCTGGTGCCGCTTCCTGCCGCAATGCGTTTGCGTCGGCTGGCGTTGAGCAGATCAGGATTGGCTCGCTCCGCTTTCGTCATGGATTTGGCGATCGCTTCTACGCGGGCAATCTGCTTTTCGTCCACGTTCATTTTGCCCTTCATCTTGTTCATCCCTGGCAGCATGCCGAGAATGTCCTCAAAAGGTCCCAGATTGCGAAGCTGCTGCATGGAGTCAAGGAACATGTCAAAGGTGAACTCACCTTGACGCATCTGACGCTCCATGTCGCGCGCCTTCTCTTCATCGACGTTGGCTTGCGCCTTTTCGATCAGGCTCAGCACGTCGCCCATCCCGAGAATCCGGGATGCCATGCGATCCGGGTGGAACGCTTCGAGCGCGTCCATTTTCTCACCCATCGCCGCGAACTTGATCGGCTTGCCTGTGACAGCCTTGACGGAGAGTGCCGCACCACCACGCGTGTCGCCATCCAGCTTGGTCAGGACTACACCTGTCAGCTCCAGCTGGCTGTTGAAGCTCTCTGCTACATTGACCGCATCTTGACCGGTCATAGCATCGACGACGAGCAAAATCTCATCGGGCTTGGCTACCTCGCGAACCTGTTTCAGCTCTTCCATCAGCGCTTCATCGATGTGCAGGCGACCTGCCGTATCGATCAGGACCACGTCGAGGTTATTCGCTTTGGCATGCTCAATAGCTTGCCGTGCAATCTCTACGGGACTAACCTGATCACCGAGTGCGAAGACGG
>DASQMM010000174.1:0-3489 GCA_035645495.1 Brevibacillus sp.
ATGACGATGCTGGAGCGATTTGGAGCCCGCTACCAGGGAATCCGCGTTTCCTTTGGCTATCCGGCCTGCCCGAGTCTGGAGGATCAGGCGCAGTTGTTCCGACTGCTGAAGCCGGAACAAATCGGGGTCCAACTGACCGAAGGCTTTATGATGGAGCCGGAAGCGTCTGTTTCCGCCATGGTGTTCGCCCACCCGGAAGCACGTTATTTTAACGCAGGTCCATCTGTGTTTGATGTCTAAAAAAGAGATGACAGAGGAGAGAAGGGATCAGGTTGACGGCCACCAAACTAGATTTACGCGAATACCTCCAGCAGCATCTGCTGGTTGGGGACGGAGCGATGGCGACCCAATTGCACAGATTGGGCGTCCCCGTGGGAATCAGCTTTGAGGAATTATGTCTCTCCAACCCGAAACTGGTGCTGGAAGTACACAATTCTTACTACCAGGCAGGCGCGCGTTTGCTTGAGACCAATACATTCGCCGCGAATCGCGATGCGCTGGCACGGTACGGAATGGAGCATCGCGTGACGCGCATCAATCGCGAGGCTGTGAGTCTGGCGCGGGAAGCGGCGCAGGGTGAGGCGTATGTAGCGGGGAGTATCGGTTCTATTCTGGCGGGACGGGTGCGAAAAAAAGTATTGGATGAGTACCGGGATCAATACGAGGAGCAGGCGATCGCTTTGCTCCACGCCGGAGTGGACGCGCTGCTTCTGGAGACGTTTCTGGATCTGGAGGAGCTGCTGCTCGCCATCGATGTGATTCGTCCATTGACGAACATACCTCTGATTACGCAGCTTGCTACCCTAGAGGTAGGGCGGACACGCGACGGCTATTCTTTGACAGATGCTTTCGCTAGACTGAATGCGGCCGGGGCCGATGTGATCGGTCTCAACTGTCGTCTGGGTCCGGCGGAGATCCTCCGTTCGTTTGAACAAGTGCAAGCACCAGAGGGAGCTGTTTTATCCGCGTTCCCCAATGCGGGACGCCTGGGGCTGACAGACGGCGAGTACGCGTACAAGTCAACGGCAGAATATTTTGCCGAAAGCGCCCTGCGTCTGCGGGAGCAAGGGGTCCGGCTGATCGGAGGCTGCTGTGGCACCACGCCCGAACACGTCCGGGCAATGGCCGATGCTCTCACTGCTCTGGAACCGAAGGAACGCGTCAATCCCACGATCGTACCGGGTGAGCGTCCGCAGGTCACAGTAACGAGCATCCGTGATCAGGATCGGCCCAGCATCGTTGAGAAAGTAAAGAGCAACACCACGATTATCGTCGAATTCGATCCCCCTCGCGACCTCGATGCCGAATCATTCCTGGAAGGGTGCTGTGAACTGCACAAGGCGGGGGCTGACGCGATTACATTGGCAGATAATTCGCTGGCTACTGTTCGGATGAGCAACATGGCTCTGGGTGCCTTGATGAAAAGCAGATACGGAATCGATCCGCTGCTGCATTTGGCTTGCCGTGACCGCAATCTGATCGGACAGCAATCCCATTTGATGGGGCTGCACGCTCTGGGAATCGACCAAATCCTCGTCATCACCGGAGACCCGTCCCGCTTTGGCGATTTGCCGGGGGCAAGCTCTGTTTTTGATGTTACCTCCTTCGATTTGATTCGGATGGTGAAGCAATTGAACGAGGGCATCTCGTTTTCAGGCAGACCGTTGAAACAAAAAGCGCAGTTTATCGTGGGAGCTGCTTTTAACCCCAATGTCCGGCAGATCGATGCCGCGATCGCGCGCCTGGAGAAGAAAGTCGAGGCGGGGGCAGATTACATTATGACACAGCCCGTCTACGATGCGGAATCTATCAAGCTGGTCTACGAAGCGACGAAGCATATCGGCGTGCCTGTCTTTATCGGGATCATGCCGCTGACCAGTCAGCGCAACGCGGAGTTCCTGCATAACGAGGTGCCGGGCATCAAGCTTTCGGCTGAAGCATTGGAGAGGATGAAACGGGTGCAGGGCGAGGAAGCGCGTCAGGAAGGCATCAAGATCGCCAAGGAGCTGGTCGATACGGCGATACACTACTTCCGAGGAATCTACCTGATTACGCCGTTCAACTACTATGCGATGGCGGCAGAGCTGATCCAGTACACGCGCCAGCAAAGCGAGCTTTTGAAGGTGCCCGTTCAAGGGTGAAGAAATGTGCAGGTATGTAAAAAAAGGTCCGTCCACAGAACTTCTCCCCTAGAGTTCGTGCGACAGGACCTTTTTCGGCTTGCTTTTCTATGTGTTGTCCGGCGGATGAAGCGGATGCCAGTTTTTCTCTATCAAAAACTGGCTTAGCTCACCGAACATGGCCAAACGCTCTTCACGGGTAAAAGAGGCGTTGGCACCGCTCGTGGATGGAATAACAAAGACATAACTGCCCGCCCAATCCTCAGCGGCAAAATATCGTTCGGGCTGTAATCCGAGAGTAACCGATCCCTTTTTTTGTCCGCTTGCCTGACGAAATGCGGTGATGCCGTTAAAGCAAATGACACGGGGACGATAGGTTCGGACCATCGCGACGAATTGCTCCGAGCCTTGCGCAAAATCCTCTTCGCGCAGGTCGACAGAGGAGCGGGTCGGGCGTGAGACCAGATCCGTGATGCCGTAGTTGTAATCGAGCAGCATTGCCGTCTCTTCAGGCGATAGCTGGCGCGGAGTCAAACCGCCCTGATGCAAGCCGCGCCAAAACAGGTTGGCTGGATTGGCGTAATGATACCCCGCGGTGGCGGAGACGCGCCCAGGGTTGATCCCGCAAAAAAGCACTACCAGATCACGCCGGATGTAGGTCGGCAGCCACCGCTCGGTAAAATCAATGTCGGTCATGTTAGAGCTTATAGATCGCCGTGTATTTTTTCACGAGATAATCCATTAGATACGTTGCGTTGGTGCCTTCGCCAGTGATAGCCGCTACCAGCTCACGAGGGCTTTTCATTTTGCCGTATTGATGGATTTTATCCTTCAGCCATTCACGGATCGGAGCAAAATCTCCTTTTTCGATCAGCTCTTCGTAGCCGTTGATTTCCTGCTGCATCACATGGGCAAACTGAGCAGCATAGACATTGCCGAGAGAATAGGTAGGGAAGTAGCCAAAGCTGCCGCCCGCCCAGTGAACGTCTTGCAGCACGCCCAAGGTGTCAGTAGGAGGGACCACACCTAGATATTCTTCCATTTTCTCATTCCAAATCCGCGGCAGATCGGCTACTTGAATGGTGCCGTTGATCAAGCCTTTTTCAATCTCATAGCGGATCATTACGTGCAGATTGTAGGTTACTTCATCGGATTCAGTGCGAATGAACGAAGGAGTCACCTGATTGATTGCGCGGTAAAAGCTCTCTACGCTGACATCAGCAAATTGGGTTGGGAAGGCTTTTTGCAATTCACCGTACATGCCTTTCCAAAATGGCAGACTGCGACCTACCATATTTTCCCAGTAACGGGATTGCGATTCATGAATACCCATAGAGGTTCCATCGCACAACGGTGTGAACAGAAGCGC
>DASQMM010000175.1:0-6626 GCA_035645495.1 Brevibacillus sp.
TTCCCACAGCGCAAGCTGGTAAGACCCCTCATAGACGATGAGGTTGATAGGTTCGGTGTGGAAGCGTGGCAACACGTGGAGCTGACGAATACTAATCGGTCGAGGACTTATCCACACACATCCATAAGCATTCATGCAGATTCAGTTTTGAAGGAATAACGGATAGCCTTCTTGTTCGTCAATCGGACAGGAAGGCTTTTTTGTATTACAAGCAGTTGAAAAAAGTTTTCCTATAGCGGATGTAGTCTTTATAGTGTGATAATAAAAGTAGGAACTTTCTGACGTCGGTCATTTTTAGGAGCGAAATACGATGAATCAACCTACTGTACGTCTTCATTATGCCTGGATTGTGGCAGCCGTAACTTTTTTCATTTTATTAATCGGGGCAGGAATTCGGTCAGCCCCTGGGGTGTTTATGGTTCCGGTAGAGCAGGAATTTGGATGGAGCCGATCGTCCATCTCAGTAGCGTTATCGATTAATTTGCTTTTGTACGGGTTGGTAGGCCCTTTTTCAGCTGCCGTGATGGATCGTTTCGGCATTCGGCGAATCACGATTTTCGCTCTTTTACTACTCGCTTTGGGTACCTCTTTGACAACATGGATGTATGCATCCTGGCATTTAGCACTGCTTTGGGGAATCGTGGTAGGTCTTGGTTCAGGTTGTACTGCATCGGTCTTGGGAGCTGTGATAGCGAATCGCTGGTTTGTCAAACAACGCGGACTGGTTATGGGCATCCTTACTGCCAGTGGAGCAACAGGTCAACTCTTATTTTTGCCGTTGTTGGCGAGTCTTGCCGAGTCAGAAGGCTGGAGAAGTGCAAGCTGGATCATTTCATCCGTCGCCTTGGCGATGGTCCCTGTCGTCTGGATTTGGATGAGGGATTATCCCAGGGATAAAGGTCTTCACGCTTACGGCGCCATTGGGGATACAGAGCTAGAACAAGGAGGCTCTGCACAAAATCCCTTCCGAACCGCGATAGATGGGTTGGTCAAAGGCATGCGATCCCTGGATTTTTGGCTGCTGGCCGGGAGCTTTTTCATATGTGGGCTTTCTACGAACGGCCTGATTGGAACGCATTTCATCGCTGCGTGTGTGGATCACGGAATACCTGCAGTAACAGCAGCAAGCATGCTTGCCCTCATCGGGATATTCGATATCATTGGTACGACATTTTCCGGCTGGCTATCTGACCGATTTAATAGTCGTTGGCTGTTGTTCTGGTATTACGGCTTGCGAGGCATCTCCCTGATGCTGCTTCCGTACGCATTGAATTCAACGGCCTTTGCATTAGGAATGTTTATCGTCTTCTACGGATTGGATTGGGTGGCGACTGTTCCTCCAACTGTGAAACTGAGCAGCGATATTTTTGGCAGTCAGCAGGGCAGCGTAATGTACGGCTGGATTTTCACAGCTCATCAGATCGGAGCGGCTGTTGCAGCCTATGGCGGTGGACTGGTTTATAGCATGCTCAACAGTTATTTTTTCATGTTCCTCGTCGCCGGCGTTTTCTGCATACTTGCTTCTTTGATGGTAATGAGGATCGGCAAAGTGACGCCTGTTGCTGTTGCATCTCAAAATATGTAGCAGTGCTTGATATTCATAAGCATTTAGGATAAACTGTAATTTTTTAGATTACTAAAGATACGGGAGGGCAATCCATTGAAGCATCTATTCGTTACTGATAGCCAAAACAGCATAGTAACGAATTGGTATCGGATGCTCTCATAAAAACCCGTATTTTCCGCATGTTTTTTACCATACAAACAAACAGGGAACCCAAGGCACCGGTATGTCGGTGCCTTTTTCTATGTAAGCAGCGGCATACCCCGGTATTTGGGCTATGAGTCTACAGGCGTCGGATTACTCCGGCGTCTTTTTTTTGAAATCAGGGAGGTATGTGCATGCTGCTATGGGAGGCAAACAAGATTGAAAAAAGCTACGGAGACAGACTCCTATTTCATTGGCCAAGGTGTTTCTCGGTGACTATAACGTGCTGCTGCTCAATGAACCGACGAATTACCTAGACATCCCGACACAGGAAGAGCTTGAACAGATTTTAGCAGACTACCCAGGGACCATATTATTTGCGACGCATGATCGACGCTTGATTCATCGTCTCGCTGACGCCGTACTGTCCCTGGATGAACCAGAGCCATTCCTTTTTACCGGGTCTTTCCAAGAGTTTCTGGAGCGTAGGCGGAACCCGAGAAGCGGAACGAACCGGGAAGAACAGCAGCTCCTGTTGGAGACTAGAGTGTCGAAGCTGATTAGTCAGCTTTCTGCTCCAAAGGGGGAACTGTCGGAAGGGGAAAAGGAAAGATTGGAGAAAGAGTACCAAGAGGCGCTTCAAGAGCTTCGGAAATGGAAAATGGAGGGAAATTCCTGATTTACGGGTGATTATTTGGACGCACCTTCTTTTTCTGTGCTATAATGAAGTATTGTGAAAACCAGTTGGAGGTTTACCCTTTATGGCGGAAGAAACTGCTCGGTTTCCCAAGGTCGATATTAGTCAAGAGATGAAAGAGTCGTTCATCAGCTATGCGATGAGCGTCATTGTGAGTCGCGCACTGCCAGATGTGCGTGACGGATTGAAGCCGGTTCATCGGCGTATTTTGTATGCCATGCATGACATGGGTCTTACACCTGACAAACCGTTCCGGAAATCGGCTAACGTAGTCGGGGAAGTAATGGCGAATTACCATCCGCATGGTGACTCTTCGATTTACGAAGCGATGGTTCGCATGGCACAGGATTTCAATATGCGTTACATGCTCGTAGAGGGGCAGGGGAACTTTGGTTCTGTAGACGGTGATCCAGCTGCGGCCATGCGCTACACGGAATCTCGTTTTTCCAAAGTTGCTTTGGAACTGCTGCGCGATATTGATAAAGAGACTGTCGATTTTGTGCCAAACTACGACGGACGCAAGGAAGAACCAGTCGTATTGCCTTCGCGATTCCCCAACCTATTGCTTAATGGTGCCTCGGGGATTGCTGTCGGGATGGCTACCAATATTCCTCCTCATAACCTGACGGAGGTTATTGATGGCATTCTGGCTATGATTGACAACCCGGATATCACGATCCAGGAATTGATGAAGATCATTAAGGGACCGGATTTCCCGACAGCAGGGGAGATCCTTGGGTACAGCGGTATTCGTCGTGCCTACGAAACGGGCCGTGGGTCCATCATCATGCGCGCGAAAACCATGATTGACGAGGAAAAAGGAAAGCCGCGCATCATTGTGACGGAAATTCCTTATCAGGTGAACAAAGCTAGACTCGTCGAAAAGATCGCGGAGTTGGTTCGCGAAAAGAAAATCGAAGGCATTACCGACCTGCGCGATGAATCCGATCGCAAGGGAATGCGGATTGTCATGGAATTGCGTCGTGACGTGATCCCTAAGGTTGTCCTGAACAATCTGTTCAAGCATACCCAGTTGCAAACCACCTTTGGCGTCAATATGCTGGCCCTCGTAGATGGTCGTCCGCGCGTACTCACTTTGCGCGACATGCTGTATTACTATCTGCAGCATCAGCGTGAAATTATCCGCAGACGTACTGAATACGATTTGAAGCAAGCCGAGGCTCGTGCGCATATCTTGGAAGGCTTGCGGATTGCGCTTGATCACATTGATGAGATTATCAGCTTGATTCGCAGTTCCCGGACGACAGAAGAAGCTCGTGACGGTCTCATGACGAACTTCAGTCTCAGTTATGAGCAGGCACAGGCGATTCTGGACATGCGCTTGCAGCGTTTGACCGGGTTGGAACGCGAGAAAATCGAGAATGAATACCAGGAGTTGCTGGCGAAGATCAGTGAGCTGCGTGCGATTCTCGCCGACGAGAACAAAATCTACGCGATTATCCATGATGAACTGGTCGAAATCAAAGAACGGTTCGGGGATGATCGCCGTACCGAGATTACCTTTGATGAAAATCATATTGAGGATGCCGACCTGATTCCTGAGGAAGACGTCGTGATTACCCTCACACATGATGGATATATCAAACGTCTGCCTGTAACGACCTACCGTGCCCAAAAACGCGGTGGCAGAGGGGTGCAGGGACTCGGAACGAAGGATGATGACTTTGTCGAGCATCTCTACATCACCAACTCGCATGACACGATCATGTTCTTTACCAACAAGGGTAAAGCGTATCGTCTGAAGGGCTACGAGATTCCGGATTTGAGCCGGACAGCGAAGGGCACGCCGATCATCAACCTGATTCAGATTGAAAAAGGGGAGCGGGTCAGCGCGGTCATTCCTGTTAAAGATTTCGAGGGCGATCGATACCTGTTCTTCGCGACGAAAAAAGGGATTATTAAAAAGACAGAGCTGTCTTCCTATGAAAACATTCGTCGTGTAGGCCTGATCGCAGTGAACCTGCGTGAAGATGATGAGCTGATTGGTGTTCGTCTGACAGATGGAAAACAGGAAATCATCATGGGAACCAAGAACGGGATGTCAGTCCGCTACAAAGAGAGCGATGTCCGAACAATGGGCCGCAATGCTACAGGGGTAAAAGGGATTACTCTCGATGACGATGATGATGTAATCGATATGGACGTTATCAAGCCTGGAGCAGAGGTGCTGATCGTAACTGCAAATGGCTATGGCAAGCGTACCCCAGTAGATGAATATCGGATTCAGTCACGTGGCGGTAAAGGAATCAAGACGCACAATGTCACTGAACGCAGCGGGCATGTAGTCGGATTGAAAGTAGTAGAACCGGAAGAAGACCTGATGATCATCACTACTTCTGGGATTATCATTCGTACAGAGATGAAAGGAATCTCTGTGATGGGACGCTACACCCAAGGGGTCAAACTGATACGTCTTTCTGAAAATGAACAAGTCGGCTCGGTTGCAAAAGTTCCTCCGAATGATGAGGAGGAGGCCGAGGATGACGTAGTAGTAGATTCCCCAGTTTCGGATGATGCAGATTCAGTAGATCCTAGTGAGGAATAGAGTCATATGGAAGACGGGCGTTCCGCAACAGCGGAGCGTCCTCTTTATATAGGCCAAATTAAATAGCCTGTTCTTGGTTTGAAATACATATACAATTGGGAAAAGATAAAACAAGCGATTACTGTGAAGATCGGATGGTGAGTGGGTTGCCCATCGTACACGTAAAACAACTAACACATGGAGTAAAATTGGCGGAGGAAGTATACACTTCGCTTGGCGGGCTGCTGTTTGCCAAGGGCACTTCCCTGTATGAAAGAGAAATAGAATTTTTGGAAGCGTTTATGATTGAGCAGGTGCAGATCGAGGATGCGGAACTTAGTTCGACAGAGCCAGCCGCACCAGCACAAGCAGAAGAAAAACAAGCGCCTAAGATCACCGTAAAAGTGGTAAAGCCTGATTTTCAGGATCACTTTAAACAAGCCGTATCTAAATTGAAGAACCTGATGATTCGCGTGGAGGGCGGCGACAATATACCGGTTATGGAAGTAAGGGAAGTGGTTTCTCCGATTCTGGTCCAATTTCAGGAGCAGCCGCAGATTCTTCTTTCTCTTAGAAAATTTGCCGGGATGGGCGCTTACGCTTACGAGCATGCGATAGCTGTTGGACTTATTTCGTATATGATTGCCAAATGGACCAAGGTTCCCGAAAAGGAATGGATGCAGGTCGCGCTGGCAGGGACTCTGCTTGATATTGGGAAGACCAAAGTTGATCGGCGTATTCTACAAAAACCGGGAAAATTGACACCGGATGAGTTTGAAGAAATGAAAAAGCATACAGTGTATGGCTACCAAATCATCAAGGCGTCCCACGGTTTAAGCGAAGGGGTTGCGCTTGCTGCCTTGCAGCATCACGAGCGGGAGGATGGTTCAGGCTATCCTTTAGGTCTGCCGGGATCGAAGCTGCACCTTTACAGCAAAATTGTAGCGGTGGCAGATGTCTATCATGCGATGTGCTCTGATCGCGTTTACCAGAAGGGGCAATCGCCTTACCTGGTAGTTGAGCAACTGGTACAAGACAGCTTTGGAAAGCTGGATCCTAATATTGTCCATACGTTTGTAAACGGGATAACGCAATTTGCTGTGGGCACCTTGGTGGAGTTAAGTGACGGTACATTAGGCAAAATTGTATTTACAGATCGAAAACATCCGACTCGGCCGATGGTTGAAACCGGCGGCAGAATTGTCAATCTAGCGGAAGCACGGCATTTATCCATTGTTAAGGTAATGGAGCATTAGCGATATGAAGCGCCCTATGCAATAGGGCGTTTTATTATTATAAAAATAGTTTAGTGTAATTTAAAATTCATCTTGTATATCTTCAATAAACGTGGTAAGATAGATCTTGTCGCTCCGAGAAGCGATCAGATGCAAAAAAGAAAATGCTTATTTGAAAAAATAGGCAGTTGACTTCTTTTTGATTGTTTGATAAAGTATTGAATTGTCGCTGCTGAGTGAATGAGATCTTGATCTTAAAAAAGATCTTGCAATTGCCTAAACGTTATGTTATACTAGGTAAGTCGCACTAAAGCGAATAACATGCTCTTTGAAAACTGAACAGCGAAAGCGTTGATGAGTCTATCATTAATGATTTGCCAGCTTTGAACCAGTAACAAACTTTATTGGAGAGTTTGATCCTGGCTCAGGACGAACGCTGGC
>DASQMM010000176.1:0-1609 GCA_035645495.1 Brevibacillus sp.
AGCCTGGGCGAAGGCGGAATAGAGCGGGTAGAGCGCGGTCGCCCCATCCAATCGGGGCAATGGGGACTCCAGCTTCAGCGTAGAAGGCTGATCAAGCGCCACTGCTTTGGTATTCTCCTGGAATGGCTTGTAAGCGGACAAGTCAAAATCCTGTTCGCTGACGGTCGGGATGCTGTTGTGATAGGCTTGATTTGCTTCATATGCGGCGGTCGCCAATGCACATACAACAAAAAAACCAAGCAGGGAGCGATTGGCAATCCGTATTTTTCCGGGGGCGAAGAAGAGCATGATCATATACAGAATCGCTGCTGCCGTGATCGCGATGATGAGAGGCATGTAAAAGGTTTGTCCGCCAGACAAGACGGAAATGAACGTTGCAACAAATCCGAATACCGCAATGATGATAATGGTTACCAGGCAAAAGAAGATTTTTCCTATCCATTCTCCCACGTTTGTATCCTCCTATCCTATATATGCCTATTCATTATACTGAATTGGAAGGAATTGGACAGCGGAAGAATGAAAAAGCACGGGAAAATCTCCCCGTGCTCATCGCGACTAGCTGATCAGGAGTACCTGCAAACACCGCTTTCGGATGGCCTGCCGCGGTCACCCAAATGGTGGCAGCACATACTCCCGTGAAAGAAAGATTTAGCTGTAGCTTCTCTCTGGTGTCGGGCTTTCCTGGGCAGCGGTGTCGAGCAGCGCAGCATTGATCCCGTTGAGGAACGCGAGGGCGCTTGCTTTGATAATGTCGGTATCCATCGCACGTCCCGAGTAAATATTGCCTTGGTATTCGATGCGGATGTTGACCCGCCCGATGGCTTCTTTCCCGCGAGACAGACTGTTGATTTTGTAATCCTTCAGTTGCACATCATGCCCGACCAAGGTCTTGATGACGCTGTAGAGAGCATCGATCGGTCCATCTCCTACGGCACTTCCGACGAAGGTCTCCGAACCTTTTTTCAAGGAGACCGTAGCGGTAGGGGACTGGTTGTTGGTGATGACCTGGAAGGAATCCAGCTCGAACAGATGGCTGTCTTTGACGTCGAGCGTGCGGTGATTGGTCACCAGGTAAAACACGTCGTGGTCGTATACTTCCTTCTTGCCGTCGGCCAAGGTGAGGAATTTTTCGAACAAGACTTCGAATTCGGCAGCATCGCTGGTGTCGAAGCCCAGCTTTTCTACGGCATTCTTGAAGGCGTGGCGGCCGGAGCGGGCTGTCAGGATCAATTCCATGCTTTCTGCTCCAACTTCCTCCGGCGACATGATTTCATACACTTGCTTATCCTTGAGCAGTCCGTCCTGATGGATGCCGGAGGAGTGGGCAAAAGCGTTGTCTCCCGTGATTGCTTTGTTCACCTGTACATCCAGGCCAGTTAAATAGGTGAGCAGACGGGAGGTTCTGAGCAGCTCGGTTGTCTTGATGTTGGTGTGGCACTGGAAGCTGTTTTCCCGCACTTTGAGAGCCATGACCACTTCTTCCAGGGATGTATTGCCGGCGCGTTCCCCCAGACCGTTGATCGTGACTTCAACTTTATCCGCACCATTTTTGATAGCGGCCAAAGTATTGGCTGTTGCCAGTCCGAGGTCGTTGTGGCAGTGTACG
>DASQMM010000177.1:0-2933 GCA_035645495.1 Brevibacillus sp.
TATAACTCGGATTCATCGGAACAACCGCGGCACCGACACGCAAGATTGCATAGTACGCCTGGATGAATTCCGGCCTGTTATCCATCAGGAGCGCTACGGCATCTCCCTTTCCTATCCCTCTTTCAGCCAGTCCGGCAGCGATCAAGTCTACCTGTCGATCCAATTCAGCGTAGGTGGTACTCACATCATGAAACACATAGGCAGGCTGCTGCGGGAATTTTTCTGCGCTTATTTTCAAATTTTTGTCCAAATGGTACATGTAACTTCCCTCCGTTTCCCTGTATCGAATACCGAATATTCCGACGCTATCAGGACGCTTGTATTAGTGGAGATGCCGCCTCGATTCTCTCTTCCTTCTTTTTCGCGAAGAGCAGGAACAGGATGCCAAAAACCAGGCAAATCAATCCGTTCAGAATCATGGCATTGTTAAAGCCTGTAGCCAGATTAGGCGCATTCTGGACGATGGAACCAGTGACTAGCGGAGAAATGATACCTGCGAGTGTGACCAGGCTGGACAACACCCCGACTAGCAAACCCGTCCGAAGTGGCATCATGCTGCTGACGATGACGGAGGCTGCAGTCCCTACTGAAAATGCAAAACCTTTTGCCAGACATAACGCAATCAAGACGAACACCGTAGATTGGAACCAGGTAACCGAATAGAAGAACACTCCGCCGAGAATAATCGATATGCCGCCAATTCGCACATAGGATTTGCGATAGCTGCGATGTTTTTTATACAGCCGATCCCCTCCCCAGGAAATCAGGATCGTCATCAAGCCCGCTACCAGACCCGTGCCCGCGATCGAATACGCCATCTCTTGATTGGTTAATTGAATGACTTGAACCAGATAGGCTGGCTCCCAGACCGAAGCAAACGTAGTGCCCCAAATTTGTGCAAAATAGACCAGGAAACACAGTACAAAGGTCAATGATAGGAAAACACCAGAAATCTCGGACCACGTTACTTTTGGTAGGGGTGTGGCAGCAGCAGACTTGCTCGCTTCAACGCTTTGGGCTGGTCTTTCTTTTCCCACCCACAACCAAATCAAAAACCATATCAGGCTCAAGGCACCCATGAATCCCCAAGAAAAGCGCCAGCCATAGGTATCAATCAAATAGACCAAGAGCGGAGCCGACGCCACCGCGCCGACGAATGCACCAAAGTTGACCGTCGAATAGACAAGGCCACGTTTTTCTTCGGGAAACCATTTGTTCAAGTGACTGACGACCGTTGCCCAAAACGGACCTTCTCCGATTCCAAGAAGAACCCTGGCTACAACCAGCATCGGCAGACCAGCGATCGCATAGGCACCAAACTGCACCACGGTCCACGATATCGCCATGATCGCCAGCATTTTTTTCGTCCCGATTTTATCCGACAGGGCAGCACCCAAGATACCGGCAATCGCGAAAAACCAGAAGAAGCTGCTGCCGACAAGTCCCCACTCCTCCTGCGTCAAGGAAAATTCCTGCATGATCGGGACGGCGGAATAGCCTGCGATCGTCTTGTCAGCATAGTTGATCATGTACAGCACAAACAGCATTACCATCGTAATTCTGGCCATCATACCCAACCACTCCTACGGAAAAAAATGATCTTACATACGTGTAAAACGAATCTCTTTTGCTTTCTCTGAAGGCTCCAGCTTCGCTGCAAATCCGATAATGGCGCCTTCCTGATCGGTCTGGAAAGAGTGTGGTATGTGAAGGGAATAAGTATCATCATATCGTGCCATAAATGTGTGTCTTGCTGTCGGAGTCAAACGAAAGGTAAGTCCATTTCAGTGTGGGTAATCGTGACGGGTCCGTAACCGGAGTGATAATCATTTCTTGTTAAACAGCTATTAGGTTGGTGGGATAGCAGGTGGTCATGGTCCATCTTTTTGACTTCCGCCTTGGCTTCATACTTCAATCTATCCCGCCAATCAAGTGGCACCAGAACCAATAGCCGATCATAGATTTCATAGGTTCCGCATGTCGCGCCAGGTCTCTCATGCGATCCGGGGCTATCCATAAAGACACCTCTTCCACCTCGCCTATTTCTGATTGCAAGGAATCCGTATTTTTCCGATCCCCCGTTCAATCTCCATTCGTGTGCCAAATGGCTCGCTTAAAGTTTGGAGCTTCTCCAAAATGCGCGGCTCCTTGCTCAGCTTTGGCCACCCCATGCGATGAACGGGCAAATCATACCCCAGTTCAATCGGATGGAGTTCGATTTCCAACAGTTCCCCATCCTGCATCTTCCAGATCGGGATGACCGCTTCCCAGACCTCCCGATGCACGCAGAGTCCCCGGGTATAATTCGCACTCATCGCCTCGAGTGCATCTGCGACATTATGGCGATGATCCAAACCATAGTGTTCATAAAAATCTGCCGGTTGGCTCGTAACTGCCTCCGTCTGGAAAATAAAATCTCCCAAGCTGTAGAAAATGGGACGGTTCTTGTAGATTTCGATTCCCCGCAACAAATGAGGCCCATGGCCCACCACAGCGTGCGCCCCGGCATCGATACACGCTTTTGCAAACACCGGCAGAAAATCTGCGGGATCCTCCTTTTCTTCCCCCTTCATTTCGTGTGCGTGGATGCTGATGATGACGTAATCAGCCCGACGCTTTGCCTCTTCAATCGTCTGGATGATTCGGCGCAAGTCCCGGGGATGGGGCTCGGTAGTCGTATAATCTCTCTCCGCTTCCCGAAAACGCGAGGTGCCGAAGAGAAAAATATCATCGCCTGGCGAGTTCATAAATCCTTCTTCGATCAAGACCTTGCTGAAGGCATTGATGTCGATGCTGTCCGCTATCTTTTTTAGAGCATCCATCTTCTCTTTCGTGACATGATGCGTCATGATGTAGCGCATCGGGTTGATCCCTGGCCTTCCGATGCAATCCGGTCTTTGGTCGCCAGCCGCCCACCAGGGATGAAACGTAGA
>DASQMM010000178.1:0-3853 GCA_035645495.1 Brevibacillus sp.
ATATCTCGATGCGATACAGTTTTCCGATGAGACCAGTGTTGCCGAAAACCAGCGCGCTCACATGCAGAGCCTGCTGGAAGAGGTTCGGCAGTACGCCGAGCAGACGAGCATGAATCGCATGGAATTTGAGGTCATGCAAGCAACCGTGGACAGCATGAAGGTGATTCGGGACGGGGCTGGTACGATTCAGGAAAACATCGACCGCAAAAAGACCGGGATGGTCAACCTGACGGAAATCCTGGAAGCGGATGTGGCAGAGCTGGACAAGATCTGGGAGCAGGTGATCAGCCAATTGCCAGATGCCAAGAACCAGGAGGAAGAGTACAAGCAGGTAAAAGATACGGTAGCCACGGCGATCTCTCAGGCGAAGGAGCGGTTGGCTGCGGGAGAACAGACCGTGGCAAAAACGAAGCAGGATATCGAAGCCCTGTACGGAAATGCCGCAACGATGCTCCAACAGGCAAAAGCGAAAAACCAGTTTTAGGGAAACCTATCAACCTCCATTTTTCGGATGAAACGTGGAGGTTTTCATTAATACTATGCATTATGCCCGTCTTTACTGACTGAGGAGGAACTATACGATGAGTGTATATCAAAATATAACCGAACTGATTGGCAGGACTCCTATTGTTCGACTGCGGCGAATGGTTCCCAGAGAGGCAGCCGATGTATTCGTGAAGCTGGAGAAGTTCAATCCGTCCGGCAGCGTCAAGGATCGGGCTGCGTTCAATCTGATCCATACAGCGGAAGAGGCAGGTCTGATCAAGCCTGGGGACACCATTATTGAGCCGACGAGCGGTAACACCGGGATCGGTCTGGCGATGAATGCGGCAGCCAAGGGGTACCGGGCGATTCTCGTCATGCCGGACAATATGTCAAAAGAACGCATCAATCTGTTGAAAGCATATGGGGCCGAGGTTGTGCTGACGCCCAGCGAATTTCGGATGCCGGGTGCGATCGCCAAGGCAGTAGAGCTGCAAAAGGAGATTCCGAACAGCTTTATACCCCAGCAGTTCGAGAACCCGGCTAATCCAGACATACACCGCATCACCACAGCGAAGGAGATTTACGAGCAGATGGAAGGCAAGCTGGATGCTTTCGTCGCCACGGCCGGGACCGGAGGCACGATTACCGGTACGGGTGAGACCTTGCGTGAGCAGCTGCCAGATCTGCAGATCACGGTCGTGGAACCAAAAGGCTCACCGGTCTTGTCCGGCGGAAAACCAGGTCCGCACAAGCTGGTTGGGACCAGTCCCGGTTTTGTGCCGTCTATTCTCAACACGAGCATCTACGACGAGATTGTGCAGATCGCGGATGAGGAAGCGCTGCAAACGATGCGAAACCTGGCGTCCATGGAAGGCATCCTCGTCGGGCCATCCTCAGGTGCGTCGGTGTTCGCTGCCATTCAGGTTGCCAAGCGCCTGGGTGCGGGCAAACGCGTCGTCTGCATCGCTCCTGATACGGGAGAACGTTATCTCAGCATGGGGCTATTTTGACCTATCATACCTACCATCAGGCAAGCCTGTCCGCGGACAGGCTTTTTTGTTTGTTAAAAAGCCGTCTACTCGTAATAGAGCTGATAGTTTTGGTCTAAGCAAGGGTTGTCAGCAATAGGTTATAGCAATGTATAGAAGCTGGAATCAGCCCGAATAGGTGCTTGGTAGCGAGGAGGGAAAGGGATGTTGCACATAGTCGCCTGTATCAAACAGGTGCCGGACACCAAGATCATCAAAATGAACCCGAAGACGAATACGATGGACCGTTCCAGTGCCCCAGCCATTCTCAATCCGTATGATGCGCATGCTGTCGAGGAAGCGGTTCGTTTGAAACAACGTTACGGGGGAGTGGTCTCAGTCGTTACAATGGGGCCCCCGCCTGCCGTCAAGGCGATTCGCAAATGCGTCGAGATCGGAGCGGATGAGGGGTATCTGATCACGGATCGTGCCTTTGCCGGTGCAGACACGTTGGCGACGAGCTATGCCTTGACCAAAGCGATTGAAAAAATCAGCGAGATCAAGCCGGTAGATCTCGTGATCTGCGGCAAAATGACGATTGACGGAGATACGGGTCAGGTAGGCCCGGGGATTGCCCGGCGCCTCGACATTCCCCCTTTGACCAATGTCAATAAAGTGGTCGAGGTAAACCAGAACGAAGGGTACGTCATCGTCCACCGCAAGCTGGAGGATGGTTATGAGGTCATCCGCTCCACTCTCCCATGCCTGTTTTCTGTAGAAAAGGAGATCAACGAGGTTCCCTATTCACCGTTGCCGAACATGCTCCGCGCCGCTCGCTACCAACCCGTCATCTGGGCTGTGAATGATCTGGGCGAGATCGACCGCACCTTGCTGGGGCTGAAAGGGTCTCCGACCATCGTGGCGAAGGTGTGGCCGCCTGAAAAGCCAAAAGGAGGAGAGAGATTGGAAGGAACAGCACAGGAGCAAGTATCTCGTCTAATGGAGATCTTGCAGGAGAAGAAAGGGTTGTTCCGGGTGAAGGAGGAGCAGGTATGAATCTGGATGAATACAGTGGCATATGGGTCTTTTTGGAAGTCAAAGACGGACAGATCGCTCCCGTCTCGCTCGAATTGCTGGGCGCTGGCCGGCAGATGGCTGACAAGCGCGGTGTGCCTTTGGCTGGCCTTCTCATTGGGGAGGGGGTGGCTCCACTCGCCGAAACGGTTTTTCCTTACGGGGCTGACGAGGTGTATCTCTACGACGAAGAGATCTTTCGCGATTATCGCACGGAGTCTTACATGCGCGCGGTGCTGGAATGCGTAGAGAAGCACAAGCCGGAAATTATCCTCTACGGTGCTACTTCCACCGGAAAAGACCTGGCCAGTGCGGTCGCGACTGACTTGCAGACTGGTCTTACGGCGGATACGACCATGCTTGATGTGAATGCGGAGACCGGACTTTTGGAAGCGAGCCGTCCTGCTTTTGGCGGCAATATCATGGCGACGATCCTGTGCAAAAAGCATCGTCCGCAGATGGCAACAGTACGCCCGAAGGTCATGAAAGCGCTGCCACCTGATCCGAATCGAACCGGCCAAATCATCCGGGAGACGATTGAGCTGCGCGAAGAAGACATCCGAACGAAGGTCCTGGAGATCGTGCGTGAAACCAAAGAGAAGGTGCGCCTGGATGAGGCAGATGTGATCGTGGCCGGAGGTAAAGGTCTGGGGAGCAGAGAGGGCTTCGAGCTGATCCACCGTTTTGCCGAAAAGATCGGGGCGACAGTCGGAGCCAGTCGCGATGCGGTGGAAGCCGGCTGGATCGATCATCAGCACCAGGTGGGTCAGACGGGAGTGACCGTGACGCCAAAGGTCTATTTTGCCATCGGCATCTCGGGAGCGATCCAGCATATTGTCGGCATGCAGAACGCCGGATTGATTATCGCGATCAACAAAGACCCGGAAGCCCCCATTTTTCAATCCAGCCACTACGGCATCGTGGGAGATGCGTTTGAGATCGTCCCGATGCTGATGGAAGCGTTCCAGAAGATGCCGGACAAGGAGGTTCAATATGGCGGAAAAATTTGACGTTATCGTCGTGGGAGCAGGTCCGGCGGGAACCGCATGCGCCTATACGCTGGCAAAGGCTGGAGCGAATGTACTATTGATGGAGCGCGGGGAGTATCCCGGCTCGAAAAACGTGATGGGCGGGGTCCTTTACCGCAAGACAATGGAGGATATCATCCCCGAGTTTTACAAGGAAGCGCCTTTGGAAAGACCGATCGTGGAGCAGCGATTCATGATGCTGGATAAATCCTCTGCCCTTACGTTCAGCTACAAAGGATTGGAGTGGGCGCAGGAGCCGTACAACAATTTTACCGTGCTGCGTGCGAAGTTCGACCA
>DASQMM010000179.1:0-7094 GCA_035645495.1 Brevibacillus sp.
GGCACCGCCTACCGTACCAGGAATCCCTCCCGCAAATTCCATACCTGTTAATCCCATTTTCCCTGTTTCCATCGCCAGGCGGATCATGGAATATCCGGCACCCACACACACCTCTTCGCCCCTGAATTCGCAGTGACTCAAGCCCTCAGTCACCTTGAGCACGGCTCCTCGTATCCCTCTGTCCCTCACCAGAAGGTTGGATCCGCGCCCGATTACACTCCAAGGAATATCATGGCGATGGAGAATTTGTAAGGCTGTCCTCAAGGATTCCTTATCCTTGGGTTGGATTAACAAATCAGCAGGACCCCCGATCCGCCACGTCGTATGATTGGCGAGAGGTTCATCAGTCCACACTTTCTCGATCCCTGCTTGCTTTAGCTCATCTGCAATTTGTTTCATTTGTGAACCTCCTGATACTATCTAGGTCGGATACAGCTCTTATCACGTGTTTGCTCCATACTATGCGAACGCCCAGATCGGCGTGACAATCGCCCATCCGTTCATTTTTTGCTGGCAATTTCCTTCAGCTGCCGCACAATCTCGGCTGCAGCGTCCGGCATCCCCAAGGAGAGCGAGCCCTTGCGCATTTCTTCCCACTCATTCGGATCATGGAGCAGTTCAGACAGGACAGATAACAACCGTTCACCTGTCAAGTCCCGCTCCACAATCACGCGAGCAGCATGTGCCCGCTCCAGACCGCGAGCATTTTTTTCTTGATGATTATTGGTGACATAAGGAGACGGAATCAGAATTGCCGGTACCCCCAACGCCGTGATTTCAGCCAGTGTAGACGCCCCTGCCCGCCCGACAAGCACATGGGTAGCGGCTAAAAGATCCGGCATATTATGGACGAATGGAAGGACCGTAATGTTTTCCGGCAAGGGAGTTTTTTTCCTCAACTCGTCCGCAATCACCTGGTAATGAACCTCACCGGTGACATATACAACATGTGTGTGCTCCAGTGCCCCCAGCTGCGGGATGACGGAGAGCACAGCTTCGTTAATCGCCCGGGCACCGCGGCTTCCCCCGATGATCAGCACGATTCGCTTGTCCGCATCTATCCCCAAGAAGTCCCGCCCTGCCTGTTTGTTTCCATGCTTGACTTCAGTCGCGCGAGGATTTCCTGTCAACACCGTTTTGGAGGCCGGAAACAACGAGAGCGATTCTTCAAAACAAACTGCCACTCTGCTGACGGAGCGGGCGAGGAACTTGTTCGTCAAGCCGGGGACGACGTTTTGTTCATGGATCATGGTCGGTATACCCAGCTTCGCTGCCGCGTACACGACAGGTCCGCAAACATATCCTCCAGTACCGATCACGACGTCCGGTTTGAATTCTCGCAGCATTTGTTTCGAATTCTGGACAGCACGCCAAAAATTCCACAACGTCTTCACGTTTTCGAGAGTCAGCTTCCGTTTCAAGCCGCTGATTTCGACGGACTGAAACGGAATACCCTCGCGTGGAACCAGTTTTGCCTCCAAACCTTTTTTACTGCCAATATACAAAAAGGCAGCTTGCGGCATCTGACGAGAGATTTCTCTCGCTACCGCAAGCGCCGGATAAATATGTCCACCTGTACCTCCGCCTGTCAAGACGACACGCATTCCATTCACACCCTTTTTACCTGTATCGGACACTTGATCCTCTCTCATTACATGCGTCACATGCTTCCATACAGGATGAATCTTTCTCTACCTCGAAAAGCGGGAAATGTTTAACAGCACTCCCACGCCCGTGAGTATCAGCGTCAAGGACGAGCCGCCGTAGCTTAAAAACGGAAGCGTTATTCCCGTCACCGGAAACATCCCCGTCACAACGCCGATATTTATAATGACTTGAATAGCAATCATGCCAATGATCCCGAGCGCCAGCAGGCTTCCGAACAGATCCGGAGCCGTGATCGCCGTGCGCATCCCTCTCCACAGCAGCAAAAGAAACAAGAGCAGGACCAGTGTGCCGCCGATAAAGCCCAGTTCCTCAGCAATAATGGAAAAGATGAAGTCATTGTACGGCTCCGGCAAATACAAGTGCTTCTGTCTGCTTTGCCCCAACCCCAAGCCCAAAAGGCCACCAGGACCAATCGCATAGAGGGATTGGATGATCTGATAGCCCGCTCCGAGCGGGTCAGTCCAGGGATCGATAAAAGAGGTGATCCGCTTGATTCGGTACGGAGCGGAAATGACCAGACCGATGAAGCCGGCGACTCCAATCATGCCGAGGCCCACAAAGTGACTGATCCGCGCTCCAGCAGCAAAAATCATCACGATGGCGGTCCCCATCAAAACAGTCCCGGTTCCCAAATCCGGCTGGAGCATGATCAGGGCAAAGCATGCCAGGGGAATCCCCAAGGCGGGAGCCAGTCCCTTGCGAAACAGGACAATCTGTTTTTGGTTGTCAGAGAGCCATTTTGCCAGGAAAGCGACAACACCAAGCTTGGCGAATTCACCTGGCTGAATGCCGAACGCGCCGATGCCAAGCCAGCTTTTGGAGCCGTTTACTTCGATCCCGATGACGAGAACCAGCACCAGAAGTCCAAGACTCAGGAAAAAACCCGGCTTGGCCCACTTCTTCCACACCCAGTAATCAATATTCATCGTGATATACATGGATGTGATGCCGAGGATGGCAAAAATCAATTGCCGCTTGGCGAAGAAATAGGGATCATTGAACTTTTGCGCTACGATGGCACTCGCGCTGTACACCATCACGATGCCAATTCCTAATAAAAAAAGTGTTGCAAAAATAATTACGAAGTCGGGAGCAGAGCGAACCTTGCTCATGGGGGCAGGTCATCCTTTCTCATGCGTCCCGGACTTGGCTGTTTTTTGTATCCTCTTCGATGCTGCGGGACGTTATGCTAGGCTTGTTTTAAGTCTATGCACCCCGTCCTTAAACATGCTCCCCCTGACCTCAAACGAAGGAAACATGTCCCAGCTCGCGCACGCTGGGCTGAGCAAAACGACGTCACCCGATGCGGCCAACTGCGAAGCTGTCAGAACGGCTTTTTCCACAGTATCGACATGGACTCGCTCTTTAATCCCTGCTTCCTTGGCTCGCAGCAGCAAGATCTCGGCAGTTTGGCCCAAAGCCACGACCGCCTTCACCCGCCCCTGGATCACCGGGATCAGCTCCTTGAAGTCAACCCCTCTGTCCAAGCCGCCGCAGATCCAAACCACTGGCTCCGTACACGCCTGCAATGCGCGGGATGCTGCTTCGGGATTCGTCGCCTTGGAATCATTATAGTATTTGACACCATCGATGGAGGTCACGTATTCCATGCGATGCTCGACACCTGGGAAAGTCGTTAGCACCTGAGCGATTGACTGCTTGTCCGCACCCGCCAGAAGGGCTACGAGTATCGCCGCCAGAGCATTGTCCACATGCGGCACTGTGATCGCATCCAGGGCGATGATCTCTTCCTGGTTCCCCTCCCCGTCCGCGTAGACGATTTTGCCGTCCCGTACATAAGCACCACGCGCCACCGGCTGTTGCTTGCTGAAATAGAACTTGCGTGCTTTCAACGCTTCAAAGTGCGGCAGCAACTCCGGCTGATCATACGGGAGGATCGCGATATCGTCCTGCGTCTGGTTGGCAAACATTCGCAGCTTGGCTTCCAGATACGCTTCCAGCGAGTGATGATAATCGAGGTGAGCAGGGTACAGATTCATCATGACGCCGATACGCGGCCGAAAGCTGGATATACCCGCCAATTGAAAGCTGCTCAACTCGGCTACCAGCCATTGCTCTGACGTTGCTGTCTGCGCCAGCCCGCATAGTACCGTGCCGATATTGCCCCCGACCAGAGCATCAACACCCGCCTGTTGAAGGATAAGCCCCACCAGCGTCGTCGTGGTGGTTTTTCCATTTGAGCCCGTGATTCCGATGATCGGAGCTTGCGAGATCTGGTAGGCAAGCTCCACTTCGGTAATGATCGGGATCCCCAGTCCCATTGCCTGAGCCACTGGAGCCGCTTCATACGGAATACCCGGATTTTTTACAACCAAAGAAACTCCATCATGAATCAAATCATCCGGGTGGTAGCCGCAAATGACCGGAATGCCTAATGCCTCCAGTTCTTCCGCCCCTGCTGCTTCCTCGCGCGGCTTCTGATCGTTTACCACAACATGAGCACCAAAGCGGTGCAACAGTTTTGCCACTGCTACACCGCTTTTGGCCATTCCTAAAACTACAATATGCCGATCCCGGTAGTCCATCATTTTATCGTCACCACCTCAAGATATACGCCCAAGCCGGCAAAGAACATTCCTACCAGCCAGAACGTCACCACCACTCGCCACTCCGACCAACCTGTCAGTTCAAAATGGTGATGGAGCGGGCTCATGCGAAAAATCCGTTTTCCTCTCGTTTTAAAGGAGATGACCTGCAGAATGACAGACAGCGTCTCGACGACGAATACGCCGCCGATGATGGCGAGCAACAGCTCTGTCTTGGTCATAATGGCGATCCCCGCCAAAGCTCCTCCCAACGCAAGGGAACCGGTATCCCCCATAAACACTCTCGCCGGATGGGCGTTGAAGACGAGAAATCCGAGGACGCCGCCAACGACAGCCGCGCTGAAAATCGCCGTGTCGTAATTTTGACCGAACCAGGCGATAATCGCGTAAGCGCCAAAAGCAATGGCACCTGTACCTGCCAGCAAGCCGTCAAGTCCATCGGTGATATTGACCGCATTGGTGGTCCCCACCAGCAGGAACAATAGGAACGGGAAATAAAAATACCCGAGTTCCAGCTTCCAAGGAGTGCCCGGCAAATGCAGGGAAGTATCATGCCCCATCATGATCAAGAGAATATAGGCACCGATCGCCAGCAGGATCTGTCCGGCAAATTTTTGTTTTGCAGTTAGACCGAGATTGTGTTTTCTTCTGATTTTCAAAAAGTCATCCATGAATCCAATCAAACCGTAACCAAGCGTCACCAGCAAAAGAAAGGTTACTTCCATGGAGGAATTTGCAAACTTCAACACAGTAAAAATAAGTGCCAAAAGGATGATGGTGCCACCCATAGTGGGAGTTCCAGCTTTCTTTTGATGAGACTGGGGTCCTTCCTCCCGGATCGCCTGCCCAAATTTCAGGCGGCGAAGAAAGGGAATGAATAGGGGACCAATGAGTACGGCGATGAGAAACGCGGCGACGATCGTGACGATGAGTACGTTGTCAGCGAACATGCCCGACCCTCCTTTCTTTCGATGCTATTCAGACGCATCTCTCTCTATTCGTGGTAGTACTGGGCAATGGCTTCCCGCGCCACTTCACGGTCATCAAATGGCAATACCTGATCCTTGATGATTTGGTACGTTTCATGCCCTTTTCCAGCAATCAGGATAACGTCATCCGGCTTCGCCAGGGATACGGCATGGAAAATGGCAGCGCGTCGATCGACCTGGGTCGTATAACGCTCCTGGTCTACATCTGACACTCCTGCTAGCATGTCGTCCAGTATGGCTTGCGGTTCTTCGGATCGTGGGTTATCAGAGGTTAAGACGCTGTAATCCGCATATTTTGTTGCAATCTTGGCCATAATCGGGCGCTTGCCTGCATCTCGGTCTCCGCCGCAGCCCACGATACACATGATCCGGCCCTTGGCAAATTCTTTTACGGTCTGCAAGGCGTTTTCCAGGCTGTCTGGCGTATGGGAATAGTCCACCAGCACGGCAAAAGGCTGCCCTGCCTCTACGGCTTCAAAACGTCCGTTGACCCCCGGTATGGACTCCAGGCTGGCTTTGATTGCTTCCAGCGGAATGCCTTCTGCCAACGTAGCAGCCATCGCAGCCAAAGCATTGTACACGTTGAATTTGCCCATCAGCTTGAGATGAAGTTCGATCGTGCCTGCAAAGGTGGTAGCGACGAATGACGTTCCTTTGCTCGTGATCTTAATCTCGCTTGCGGCCACATCCGCAGCTTGATCGATACCATACGTAATGACCTGGGCAGGAGTTACCATCGCAAACAGCTTGGAGGCTTCATCATCTGCGTTCAGTACGGCCGTTTTCATGCGGTCCCACTCGTAGTGATTGCCAAGCTGGGCAAACAGCAGGGATTTGGCGAAGCGATAATTCTCCATCGTTTTGTGGTAATCGAGATGGTCCTGCGTGAGATTGGTAAAGACAGCGGTATGTACATCACATCCACGCACACGTCCTTGTTCGAGCGCATGCGAGGAAACTTCAATAACTGCGTAGTCCGTGCCCACATCGCGCATGCGTCGAAAGTTTTTTTGCAAGTCAATGACGTCAGGTGTGGTATTTTTCACTTCTTCACTTACGTCGCCTATCCGCATGTGAATCGTTCCGATCAAACCTGTCTGGTAACGATAATCGCTCAAAATCTTGTCGATCAGGTGCGTCGTCGTGGTTTTGCCGTTTGTCCCGGTCACGCCGATCAGTTTCAATTCGCGGGTTGGCGATTCGTAAAAACGGTCAGCCAGAAGCGCCATTGCCCTGCGTGTGTCCGATACAGTGATGACTGTCGCTTGGCTTCCGATAACCGCGGGATCAAGCTCTTTTTGGGCGAGGATAGCTACAGCCCCCATCTCGATAGCCTTGGCGGCAAAATCATGTCCATCGACCGTATATCCTGTCAGACAAATGAACAGGAAACCGGGCTTTACCTGGCGCGAATCTGCTGTCAAACCCGTTATTTCTATGCTGTCATCTCCTTGAACCTTTTTGTGCAACAGAGGTGAGAGCAGATCTCGTAACAACATGACAGGCACCCCATTTTCCATTAGTATAGACAGAAATCTAGCGTTTTTTGCAAAGAGCGGAGGTGAGCGCCCGTAGAAAAGCTTTCTCTCCTCCGCCTCCAAAAACTCATTTTATAGCTATTTGCTTTATTTGTCACCAAGGTAGATGCGAATTTTTCCCCCGTCTTCAATTTTTACCCCGGGAGCCGGAGATTGGGAAATGACGTATTTTCCTTTGCCGGAAACGACCAATGGCAAGGTCTCGTACAGGGTCGCGATATCCTTCATGGTTTGCCCGACCATATCAGGAACTTCGATCGGGGCCCTTTCTCCTAGAGCCTTGTTGATCTCTTTGGAGATGCCATCCTTGCGCGGAGGTACTTTCATGTGCT
>DASQMM010000180.1:0-2540 GCA_035645495.1 Brevibacillus sp.
GCCAATCGCCGGGGCTCCTCTTACCTGCAGGTGGCGGATCGCCGCCCATACCTCTTCTGCTGTCGTCAATGTCAAATAGATCGTTTCTACTGGCAATTTCGTCTGGTCAAGCAAGACCAGCGCGTCATTCTCCCACTTTACCGGGGTAAGTTGTGTGCTTGTTGTCATACGGTTGCTGCCTCCTGGTAAAATTTCGCGGTAACGGAACGGACCAGATCTGTAATATCCGTCGACTCACCTATCTTGGTGCGCTGTAAAATCAACGCTTCCCCGATTGCGAGAGCCAGACGTTCCGCTTCTGCGCGCGTCTGCTCATCAGCGATCTCGTTCAGATCCGCCACTCCCGCAAGCCCAATGACGCGACGCAGAATTTTGCAGCCTGCATATCCGGCCGTGTCCTGAATCAATCGGTTCACATAGCTCTCCCACAAGCCTTCTACATGAGCGCTGCGCTCCTTGGCTTGCTTGTGCCAAAGCTGGACAAACTGCGAAACGAATTCGTTCCACACATCCTCTACCGTCTCCAACAGGTATTCGCGATACGATGCCCTTTCTCCTGGGTCGGCTTGCAATCCGTGCTGTCCTGCGTAGTTGAGCAGCAGATTGGCGATCACCGCACCGATGTCAAAGCCAAGCGGTCCATAATAGGCGAATTCGGGATCGATCACTTTTAGGCTGGTCTTCGTCACGAAGATGCTTCCTGTGTGCAGATCTCCATGAAGCAATGCTTCTGCCCGTGTGAGAAAATCGTATTTCAGCTTGGCGATTTCTAGTTTCAGCGGCTTGTTCTGCCAGATCGCTTCCACTTCCCGCCGGATCAGCGGATTGAAGTTGTTGGTCGGCGCGTTTTCATAAGGGTCTGTGAACACGAGATCTTCTGTAATTTTGCATAATTCTGGATTGATGAATCTTCCGACAAGTGCTTTTTTCTCATAGGGATGCGATCCGAGATCAGAGGTGTAGAACAGGGTGTGTGCGAGAAACTTGCCGATCTGCTTTGCGAACAGCGGATAGCGGTTTCCCTCGATTAAGCCTTTGCGCATGATGATGTGGTCCCCGACATTCTCCATCACGGTCAACGCAAGCTCTTGATCAAAATGGTATACCTGCGGCACCAGCTCCGGCACTCGTTTATGCTGGATTTGCAGGGCCTCGCTCTCGATGCGGGCACGATCCAGCGTCAAGGGCCAAGACTCGCCCACCACACGAGCATACGGCAGCGCCTGCTTCACGATGACGCTTTTTCCCGTTGCCTCCTCGCGAATATCAAACACCAGATTCAGGTTTCCGTCGCCGATTTCCCGACTGGACAGGTCGGCTCCTTCTGAAAACAGCCCGGGCAATTCCTTTACATACTGTACTGCTTCTTGTTCTGTCAGCGCGCGATAGGCCATAGTCTGCCATTCTCCCCTCTAGGTCTTTTTGATCTATTCCAAAGAAATAAAAAACCTCTTTTCTCGAAGAAAAGAGGTTGTCATCGTACACGCATCAGGTAAACGTGCCCGTCTCCCCCTTATCTTCCAGACCACTTTTGTTTCTGCAGGAATTAGCACCGTGCATGTCGCATGTTTCAGTCGCGGTATGCGGCTGAGTCGCGTCATGTCGGTTGCCGGGTATCATCGGGCCAGTCCCTCCACCTTCTCTGGATAAGGTATCCAACGTATGCAGTTTTGATTAGTTTGAATCATACAACCCGTTGTGGAAGCTGTCAACTCCCTTTTTACTCCTGTACGTCACCAACTGTTCTGAGAACCGGACGCGGAGGGACGTTCCCAGTTCCACCAGTCCACCTTGCCTAAAAAGGCAGCGGTGATCGAAGGCTCTTCCCGAAGCTTGAGCAATTCCTTGGTCGGTCCTGTCACGACTGCGCCGTAGATGCGGACGCCGTTTTTCTGTAGGTATTCATAGCGTTCTTTGATTTTCGGATCGCTGGTCCACATAAGGCCTCTGCCGACCGCCTTGCTCAGGCGCCCCTGCTCGGCCAAATACTTCATCTCGGATACGTAGGCTGTTGCCCGTCGATCTCCCTCGCCGTTGACCTGAATTGGCGCCCCTCCATAATCCAAGCTGCGCTCGGAAAAGCCCCAGACCTCCCCTGCTGACAGCAAAAGATCGCCTCTCTCCTCGTCCTTATCTGCCTGTTTTATCTCTTCCCCCGTATCTACCGCGAACCAGACCGTCTCCTGCTCGTAGTCAGGCAGATGGCTCAAGATCAGTTGCTGATACTCCTCATAGTTCAGAAGCCGATCGAAGGAGATCGCCAACTGTGAGACCGTTCCCTCCGGCAGCTTTTCCATTGTTTTCCACGCTGGGTCCCGCCGAAATTTTGTCTCTTCTGATGTCGCAGCTTCGCTCGGATAGCGAAAAAACAATTTGACATCGCGGATTCCGTTGGGCCACTTGGGCTCTGCATTGATCAACCACAACAAATTGGTGCTCTCAATCCTGCCTGCGTACTGATTCTCTGCCCCCACTGGTTCGCGCAGCTCCATTCGGATATTTCCATACAGCAAACCAATTTGGGAGCCGCTGCTGCCTAC
>DASQMM010000181.1:0-2374 GCA_035645495.1 Brevibacillus sp.
GTTGAAGCGAAGAGGAGTGATCGACTTGAATAAAAGCAAAACACTGCCGAAACGAAGTGAAGTTCCAGCCGAGCATAAATGGCGATTGGAGGATATTTACCAGACAGACGCAGCTTGGGAAGAGGATCTGCAGAAAGCCAAAAAGCTCGCGGAAGAAATTGCTACCAAGAAGGGAACGCTGGGTCAGTCTGCCAAGCATTTGCACGACGCGCTCACCCTGCAGGACGAGGTTCTTCAGACGCTTGATCGGGTCTACGTCTATGCTCGGATGAGACGCGATGAAGACAACACCAACAGTACATATCAGGGACTGACAGACCGTGCCACCGCACTCAGTACGCAGGTGTACGGCGCTATTTCTTACATACAGCCAGAGATCCTGGCGATTCCGACGGACACCTTGAACCAATGGACCCGGCAGGATGAGGGCTTAGCTCATTACCGCATCATGCTGGACGAAATTACCCGCTTCAAGCCTCATACACTATACGCAGAGGAAGAAGCTCTGCTGGCCAATATGAGTGAAGTGGCATCCGCTCCCTCCAAAATTTTCGGCATGTTGAACAATGCCGACCTCAAGTTCCCGGTGATTACCGACGAAAACGGGGAAGAAGTGGAGCTGACCAAGGGACGTTATACCCATTTTATGGAAAGTAAAGACCGCCGCGTGCGCAAGGAAGCGTTCGAGGCGTTGTACAGCACGTACGGCAAGTTCCGCAACACGATTGCTGCCTCTTTGACTTCATCGGTCAAAGCGGATGTCTTCTATGCCCGTACGCGCAAGTATCCGTCCGCGCTCTATTCCGCCTTGTTCGCCGACAATGTGGACATCTCGGTATACGACAATTTGATCGCAACCATCCACGAACATTTGCCCTTGATGCACCGGTATATCTCTCTGCGTAAAAAGGCTCTTGGCGTCGGCGAACTGCATATGTACGATCTCTATGTCCCAATCGTTCCGGAAGTGGACATGAAGATCCCGTATGACCAAGCTGTGAAAACCATCAAAGAAGCCCTGCATCCGCTCGGGGAAGACTATGGAAAAGTGCTGGAAGAAGGCTTTACGAGTGGCTGGATTGACGTCCACGAGAATGAAGGCAAAACAAGCGGTGCTTATTCCTGGGGAGCTTATACGACTCACCCGTTCGTCCTGATGAACTACCAGGACAACGTCAACAATATGTTTACGCTGGCTCATGAGATGGGGCATGCGCTGCACAGCTATTACTCGAACAAAAATCAGCCCTACACCTATGCAGACTATAAAATATTTGTTGCGGAAGTAGCCTCTACGGTGAATGAGGCCCTCCTGATGAACCATTTGCTGGAGACGACAAATGATAAGCATCAGCGGATGTACCTGATCAACTACTATCTGGAGCAATTCCGGGGGACCGTATTCCGTCAGACGATGTTTGCAGAGTTTGAGAAAATCGTCCACGCCAAGGAAGAGGCGGGAGAACCGCTCACGGCAGACAGCCTCAACGAAATCTATCGCGAGCTGAACGTCGCGTATCATGGACCTGAGATGGTCATTGACAAAGAAATCGAACTGGAATGGGAACGAATCCCGCATTTTTACCGCCATTTCTACGTGTACAAATATGCCACCGGGTTCTCGGCAGCGACATCGCTCTCCAAACAGATTCTGGAGGAAGGGCAGCCAGCCGTGGAACGCTATCTCCAGTTTTTAAAAGGCGGAAGTTCAGATTACCCGCTCAATCTGCTGAAAAATGCAGGCGTGGACATGACGTCTCCGGAACCGATCCGCGAAGCTTTGGCCGTTTTCAAGTCGCTGATCGAAGAGTTGGAACAACTTATTGGACAATAGAATAGTCAAGGATCGAACAGTCGGAGTTTGTACCTCCGGCTGTTTTTTATTTGCAAGATATGGGTGACCTCCGTCTTGAGGATGAGAGAAAGTTCCAACCCTTGACTGTTTGGGACGGAGGGAAAAACTGGCACAATAACGCAAGGGAAAGATTGTAAGTCAATTGGAGGAATAATCGTGAAAAAAAAGGCGACATTCATTCTTGCGTCACTCTTGCTTGTGACGGCAGGTTGCAGTCAAGATCAGCCCGAAGCGGCCAGCCAGGAGATTGTAAAAGCAAAAGTAGTGGAAGTAGTGACCGTAAAACCTCAAACTGATGTGGTTCTCTTGCAGTTGACGGGAATCATGGAAGCGAAGAGGGATGCAGTTCTGCCCTTTGGAACAGGAGGGACGATTGCTTCCATCGGTGCGGTCAAAGGAGCGCACATCGCACAAGGGCAGCTATTGGCCACTTTGGATACGCGCTACTACCAAAAGGAAGTGGAGGCAGCCGCAAGTCAAGTAACGGAAGCGGCGGCTCGGAAAAGCAAAACGTTGAAG
>DASQMM010000182.1:0-2345 GCA_035645495.1 Brevibacillus sp.
AGCTTCTCCCACCGTTTGGGGGAGACGGATCTCGATCTCGCTGCGATCCGCAAGCCAGGTGTCCAGTGGCTGTAGCTCTCCATTGACCCGTGCGATCGGTCCGAGCGAGAGAGGCTGATCATTGCAGAGGATGTCCAAGGTGTCCAGGCGGTCCAGCAAGTCCTTGATCTGCACCTTGGCGTTTTCCCCGTCTGTTCCTGCTATCGCCCGGATCGTATCGCCATCCTCCAGGGTGGTGTCCAATCCGGCGGGCTCACCGTTGCGTTCGATGACCGGAGGCGTTCCGTGACCGCCTGGAATGATCCTCATCCGTCCGTTCACTGTGACGCTCATGGCGAGACCAGGGCGTCCATACAGTCGGCGAATGTCGAGCCCTGCAGCAAGAAGTCCATCGCCCAAGGTCATTTTTCGCAGGTCAAAAATACGAATGGTTTGATCGTTCACGGTAATTGTCACATAACGCAGCGGATGGCGACGAGCAGCTACTGCGATCCCGACTGGCGTGACGAATTCCGGTCCATTGAGTGAAGGATGATCGTCTCCGATAAATTGCTTGATCGCATCGCTCCCGCGGACAGCCACCCGGGCAGCGGGCATTTTCAACACCTGCGCCACTTTATCGGTCAAGCCAGGCGTCAAGCTGCCGCCGCCGATCAGCATGACTGCCTGCGGTGCCTTTCCATTTAACTCCAATATCTTGAAGGCAATTTTTTCTGCCAATTGCTGAATATCCGGCTGGATGGCGGCAATCACCTCTGCTGTGGGCAACGTTTGCTCCAGACCTAAAATATCAGTGAAGGATACGGATTCGTGGACGGAGAGCGCGCGTTTGACTTCTTCCGCCATCGGGAAGTCGAGCAAAAAGGCATTCATCAATGCATCCGTAATCTCGTCACCCGCCACCGGAACCATGCCGTATGCGGTAATCGCACCCTCTTCTGTCAAAGCGACGTCAGAGGTGCCGGCACCGATGTCGACCAAGGCGATATTCAGGCGTCGCATCGTGACCGGAATCAGGACATTGATGGCTGCGATCGGCTCCAGTGTCAGGGCTTGCATGTCCAGATCGCACCGCTTCAGAGAAGTGATCAGGGAATCAACAACCACTCGCGGCAGGAAGGTAGCGATCACATCGACACTGGCTACGTCCCCGCGCTGATCGATCAGGCTGCCGATCAATTCGCCGTCGAGATGGTAGTTGACCACGCTGTAGCCGACGCAGTAATAGCGGGTCACATCCTGCTCGTTCAGTTCCTGTGCCAATTGTGCCTGGGCTTCTTGCACCGCAGCGAATTCCATCGCTACCACGTCTTCGCGGGTAATGAAGGCATGCTTGGCCAGCGGCATATCCATTTTTACCCGCTTTGTCCGCAGGGATCGACCCGCTGCCGCTACGGCCACTCGGTGCAAGGGACCATTTTTTTGTTCCAGCTCTTCCTTTATTTGTCCAATCACTTTGGCCACAGCCATCACATCATGGATTTGTCCATCCAGCATCGAGCGCTCGTCATGCTCGCGGATGACACAATCGACGACGCGGTATTTCTCGCCGACGGCCTCCACGATTAAGCCGACGACGCTACGTGTTCCAATATCTAAAGCAAATATCAGCTCTTCTTGGGCTGTCTTTTCAACCTCTAGCAAAGGTAGGTCACTCCTCATTTTTCATACGTCTTTCCTGATCTTGTAATACCGCTATAATTCGACTTTGCAAGAAAAGAATCCTGTCGAAAAATAAGATGTTTTCGATTTCCAATTTACTTTCGCGCTTTTTGGCGCTAAACTGCTGACAAGGGAGAATGAATCGATTATAATAACCCTAATTTATCGACGACACCTTACAGAAGACAGAGGAGAGTGGAGAGACATGGCACACGACCAAATCGAAACCATGCGTAAACAGATCGATCAGATCAACCTGCAGATTCTCGAATTGATCAATCAGCGTGCTGCGCTGGTTCAAGAAGTCGGGAAAGCGAAAGAAAAACTGGGCAGCAACCGCTTTGATCCTGAGCGCGAGCGTCAAATGCTCAACCAATTGGTAGAACATAACAAAGGACCTTTCAACGATAACACGATTCGCCATCTGTTCAAGCAAATCTTCCAGGTCTCTCTTGATCTGCAAAACGACGACAAGAAAAAAGTGCTGCTGGTCAGCCGCAAGAAGAAGGCAGAAGACACGGTAATCAACGTAAAAGGCGTGGAATTTGGTGGCGCAAGCCCGATCCTGATCGCTGGCCCTTGCTCGGTAGAGAGCTACGAACAGGTGCGTGCTGTTGCAGAAAACCATGTCAAACGCGGTCTTCGCACCCTGCGCGGCGGAGCGTACAAACCACGCACTTCGC
>DASQMM010000183.1:0-2173 GCA_035645495.1 Brevibacillus sp.
ATCAGCAATACGGCTGGTAGAAATCCGCCCGCGGGCGGGGTGGTGGGAACGCTTCACCGGTACAGAGTAATGAACAAAGAAAAAAGACACCTGCAGCAAACAAAATCCTGAAGGTGTCTTTCGTATGAAAAAAGCTTGTCCCCGATCGATTTACAGGAAAACGTCAAGCACGACGTAGCAAGCCGCTGCCAGTAATCCTGTAATGGGAAGCGTAATGACCCAGGTCACGATGATTCTTCCGGCTACTCCCCATTTCACCGCAGAGACCTTTTGTGAAGCCCCTACCCCGAGAATCGACGAGGTAATTACGTGTGTGGTACTTACTGGTAATTTCAAAGCAGTAAAGATGGTAATAATTAATGCTGACGACAAGTCAGCGGAAAAACCGCTGATCGGCTTGATCTTCATGATCTTGCCGCCAAGTGTTTTGATGATGCGCCATCCGCCAAACGCTGTTCCCAAAGCCATCGCAATGGCCGCCGCAAATTTTACCCAAAGCGGGATGGCGAATTCTCCTGGCTCCTGAACCAAGAATCCCCCTGAAAGCAACGCGAGGGTAATGACACCCATCGTTTTTTGCGCATCGTTGGCTCCGTGGCTGAATGCTTGCCAGGAGGCAGACAATACCTGCATAAAGCGGAAATTGCGATTGGTTTTATGATACGCCGTGTTTGCAACAATAAACGAAACAATCTTGATAACGATAAAACCGACAACGAACGCAACGACTGGCGAGATAATCAAGGCTCGTACAATGTCAAAGAAGCCGGCAGCATTAATCGAATCAAAGCCTGCTGCACCTACCGCCGCCCCGGCGACACCGCCGATAATCGCGTGCGAAGAAGAACTCGGAATCCCAAAATACCAGGTGATGATATTCCAGAGAATAGCGGCAATTAATGCTGCCAGGACCACGACCAATCCGTTCTCCAGTTTGAACGGGTCGGTGATGCTCCCCCCGATCGTCTTTGCCACTCCCGTATAGGTCAGAGCGCCAATCAAGTTAAAAGATGAAGCCAAGATGATCGCTGTACGCGGGCTTAACGCACGGGTCGAGACAGAGGTTGCAATCGCATTCGCTGTATCGTGGAAGCCGTTGATAAAATCAAAACTAAGCGCCATGACGACAACGAGAATGAGCAAAAGCATGTCTGGCGAGAGGTCAAGCATTCTTTAACACAATCCCTTCTACCAGGTTGGAGACATCCTCGGCAAAGTCTGCACAGTCCTCAAGCTTGTCGTAGATCTCTTTCAGCTTAATCGCCTCGATCGGATTTGCATTCGGGGCATTCAAAAGATCAGAAACCATTTTTCGGTAGTTGGAATCCGATTCATGCTCCAAATCCTTGATCTCGCGAGCGATTTTGGATACCACCTGATGATCGAGCTTGCGCAAGGTCCGAATCAGCTCAATCAATTTCGCCGAACATTTTACCAAAATATTCGCCTGCGCCAGAACGCGGGGATCTGGCTGTTGAACCTGATAGAGATACATCCGATCCGCTACGCCATCGATGTAGTCGATCATCGAATCCATGGTATGAGCAAGCTGATGAATATCTTCACGCTCAAGCGGAGTGATAAAAGTGGAGTTCAAAGCGTTCATGATTTGGCGAACGAGTTCATCTCCTTCTTTTTCAACAGCTTTAATTGCCTTTACCTTTGTTTCGACGTCCTGATAGTTCCCTACCATTTCGTAAAACAGATGAGTTCCTTTGTGCACCGTGGCAATCTGCTGTTCAAACAGATCGAAGAAGATGTGCTTTTTTGATTTTAACATACGTCTCCTACTCACTCCTTTGAAAAAATCGCACCTAAACGATTATATCGAACATCCTTGTGAACGTAAATTTAAAAACAAGGCGAAATATGTATTTTTTTATTTAAGATATTGTTAAGTTTTTGTAAATGACCTTTACAAACTTCGACAAATATCATAGTAAATCGACGTTTCGACATGACTGAAAATTCATTTCCCCCTCTTTCTTTTCTGCTTTGCGTCGTATATACTTACCACAAAAAAACTTCTATCGAAAAGAGGGAATTTTCCAGATGGTTTGGCTCCATTCCATTCTCTCACGCTATGACCCGACGATCTGGATTCGCGTCATCGGGACCTTCCTTACCACGTTTGCTGGTTTCATGCTCCGTCCCTTCCTTGCCTTCTATCTCT
>DASQMM010000184.1:0-4755 GCA_035645495.1 Brevibacillus sp.
GGGGGTTGGCTGGTTGTGGAGCCGACACCAATTGCAGCGAAGAGAAGCCGGAATAGAATAGTGATGGAAAAACGCAAGCCCCCGCAGCGTGGAGATCGGGGGCTTGTTTTCGTGTAGAAAAGGATGAATGACTTTTTTCTATTTTTTAAATATAATGATTGAAAAAGTATGTTAATGAGTTATAATGAAGTGAAAATCTACAGAAAAAGGGGGCTTCTGCATGAAGGAGCTATGGCTTCAGCGTCCCTTCCGTTGGTATTGGCTTGGACTGTTTTTATCGGGTTTGGGCGATCAAATGGGCTGGATGGCGCTAAGCTGGTTCGTAATGGAAAGAACCCAGTCCCCTGTGGCGATGGGCGGCATCATCATGGCGTATATGCTGCCAGCGGTATTTGCCGGATTGGTTGCAGGCGTGCTATTGGATCGTTACGACCGCAAGAAACTGATTGTGGTAGACAATGTGGGGCGAGGCGTGATTTTTTTCGGTCTTGTTGCGCTGCTGCAGATGGAACAGGTTCCGCTTCTGCTGGTTTACATACTGGTTGTCTGCGCGGGGATTTTGTCCCCCTTGAGTTCGGCGGGTGCTCAGACCTTATTGCCGCGGCTCGTCCCGAAAAAGGAGCTGCTGGTAAAGGCTAACGGGGTCATGGAAAGTCAGTGGCAGATCGTCTACATGCTGGGGCCTGCCATGGCAGGTGTGCTGATCGGATGGATCGGACCGGCTCATGTCCTGATTCTCAATGCAGCCAGCTTTTTTGTCTGCGCTTTTTGTTTTTCACGGCTGCCGAGACAGCTTATTGCCCATCAGGTTCAAGATCAGGAAGCATCATCGGGGGGCACGGCGAAGAAAGTGGGTCCGTTCTTACGCTCCCTACTCGCGGACATGCGTGTCGGGTATCGCTATTTGTTTGGCCGCAAGGAAATGCTACTGCTGGTTATCTTTACGTTTTTGTTCAACATGGGCTACGGTCCAGTAGAGGTCGCGTTGCCTTTATACGCCAACAAGGATTTGGCAGCAGGTCCCGTGGGCTTGGGGATGCTTTGGTCTTCACTAGCCGTAGGAGCTTTGTTGGGGTCATTGCTGTTTACTGCCATTCGCTGGAAGCTGGCTACAGGCGTGACGCTTGGCGGAATCATCGTCATCTGGGGATTGGCGACACTCCCGTTGGCTCTGTTTACAAGACTGGAGGTCGCCATGCTCGCGATGGGTATTGCCGGATTGAGCTTTTCGCCCTATAACATTCTCTATCGCAGCTATCTGCAAAATAATGTACCAGATCATTTGCTCGGAAGGGTTATGACCAGCATCCGTACCATCACTGGGACTGGGATGCCGGCAGGGGCTGCTGTCTGTGGCGTTTTGATTCCTGTTTTAGGGGTTCGTGGATTATTGGGAGCAGGAGCAGCCGCCTGTATCCTGACGGGGCTTGTTGCCCTGGGACTTTTGCGAGGCTTGGATAAGCAAGGATCACTTGCGGTTGATCAGCGGGGCGGCGATCCGCTTCAACCAGTGGGGCAGGAGGGTGTAGAGCTGGGAGAGGAAAGAAAGGCATAGAGGCATGGCTACCTCAGGCTGTCTTTTTTCCACTGCCTTCCCTATTCGCTCCGCGGTCTGTTCCGGTGTGAGCAGGTAGCGGCGCACCTTGTTGCGATAGGCTCCGGTATGATCGGCGCGATCCAAAAAAGGCGTATCGATTGGACCGGGTATGGCGCAGGTAACGCTGACACCTGTCCCTGCAAGCTCATGGCGTAGCCCTTCACTGAAGCGGATCACCGCTGCTTTGCTGGCTGCGTAGACGGCTGCTTTGGCTGTCGCTACCTGTCCAGCCAGGGAAGCGATATTGACGATATGTCCGGAGCGGGCCTGCAGCATCATCGGCAAAAAAGCCCGAGTCAGATACATGACTCCCGCGATGTTGGTGAGCAAAGTCTCATCCAATTCTTCCAGCCGCATGTCTGTCAGCGGCGTGAAAACGGCTGTGCCCGCATTGTTGTACAAGAGATCGCAATGTCCAAAACGGACCTGCACCCAGGCGACGAATTGGCGCACTGCTTCATTGCTGCTTACATCAAGGGTATAGGTATGCAACAGATCCGTAGTAGGGAGGTGCTGGGACAAGGCAGCAAGCGCCTGTTCTCGGCGGCCTGTTGCAATGACTTGATCGCCTTTCTTCAGATGGAGTTGGACAAGCGCGCGGCCAAGCCCGCCTGTGGCTCCGGTAATAACGACGACGAGTGAAGAAGTCATGAAAAGGAAGTCTCCTTTGGAAGTGTGTTGGGGATTGCCAAGTATAAGCTGAATGGCGAAGGTGAAGGATAGCCCCTAGGGGGTGATAGGAATGCCGACAGTAAATTGCAGTGTAGCCAACTGTACGTATTGGGCAGAAGGCAACAAATGCAGCGCTGATGAAATCCTGGTTGAAATTGATGCGCACGCGAAACAAAACCTCGATGTAGAATTTGCAGGTGAGTACGGTGGTGGCAGCAGCACGGAAACCAGCCATCAAGATGCAGCCAATACTTCTTCCCAAACCTGTTGTCTGACGTTCAAACCCAAGAACTCCAAAAGCAAGTAAATCCTTGAGCTAGAAAAGACGTATCCTCCGGTGGAGGGGTACGTCTTTTCCCTTTATTACCGAAAAGCAGTTTGAGGAAATAGCTGCTTTACCTTATCGTTTACTTCCTCCCAGGTATAGACCCGGTGAATAAAATCTGGCAAGGCTCCCTGATTGTACGGGGTATCAAATAAAAATACAGGGATTTCCAATTCCTCTGACAATTGCAGAGCATTTTCCAACCGATCCTCTAGGAACAGGTTGACCTCCCATTTGCGAGCCGAGGCCAGCTTGTCGTGAGAACCGATCAAATCTACTTCATCATAGGGAATGTGGTAACGGGAAAACCAGTTTAAGGTTACTTCACGGTGACGGTCTTCCCTCGCGCTGATATAGATCAGTTTATGCTCCTGATGCCAGCTTCGCAGAATTTGATCTGCATTCCCGTGTACAGGAGCCTCATGATAAAGACGTTCGCCATACTGATCCAGCCAGTCGGCAAATTCTTCATCGGTAATCTTGTAAATATTGGCCAGGTTGTACTCTAGGCAATCTTCATAGCGTAAATTTTTTCCAAAGCATTCATTCATGAGAGGTACAATACTGCTTGGTGAAGTTACTGTACCGTCTATATCTATGCCAATGGTTAGGACTTTTCCTGATTTCATCCTCTCGCCTCCCGTTTAAATTGTACACCCAAGGCAGACAATAAGGCTACTTCCTTCACCAACAAATCCTTTTCCAAAAGGGGCTGAGCATGCCATGACGGACCAAGATGAACGTATGACTGCGAGGCACAAGGAAGATACTGGTTTTTCTGAGACGGTCGATCTGCATGATACGGAGGTAGCAGCCGATACTTGGACACGCGCTGCCCTTACTGATGGCGAAGCGGATGCCAAGCGACGCATCGAGTACGATCCGTATACACAGACAGAACGCTACACAGGTGAACTGGTTGGTGAGGAAGGCGGGCAGACAGGGATGAATGAAGAAAGAGGTACGGAGGAGAAGCCCTTTACGGCTTCGAACGTACGCGACAACGATGTCGAGACGGCGGCAGAGATAGCCGAGCCGATTCCGGGCTCGCGCCGGGTAAATGTCGAGGAGACAGACGGCAGGGCGGGAAGTGGAGCCAAAGGCATCGGAATCACAGGGCTTGTGCTGTCTATTCTTTCTTTGTTTATGTGGCCGTACCTGCTCGGAATTGTGGGGATTGTGCTGGGGATTGTCGCCTATCGCCGCGACGCGAAAATGACCGGCGTATGGGCGATTGTACTTGGGGCGGCTGGCATTTTGGGTGCCCTGGTTATCTATCCGTACTTTACGACGCGATAACCTGCCAGCATATCAAAACCCGCGGGCAAAACCTCTCCTATGGCAGGAGAGGTTTTTGTCTGTCTACAGCTTGTACAGCGGGGAGATAAAAGGAGTAATGGCGGCAGTAACGGCTTGTTGGAACACGTCCGCGCGCTGGATGCGTCCTTCCGTCAACAAGGCATATGCCCCTCCCTGCTGATTGCTCCCACTCGTGTTGCCCCAGTCATCAATGACGGCACTCAGCTCGATACCTTCCTGTACAATTCGCTGTGCGGCTTGAAGCGGAATGGGAAAGCTGAGTCCTTTTCCTATAGACAACTGTTTGCCATCCCAGGCAGCGCAGATGGAGATCAGGTACCACTGCTGGGTGTATGCTTGGTCGAGCATCAAACCGCCTTCCAGGCCCAGGCCGATGTGGTGATCGGGGAGCTTTTCCAGTACGGCTTTTGCGCGATTGATCGCTCCTCGGATTGTCTCTTCTTCGGACATGGGCTGGTCCGATACCCCGGAAGGAACCGACAGACAAGACGGTTCTACTCCGGTTGCCTGCACCACGGCCCGCCTTTTGGCTCCATTCTGGGTTCCCAGTGCATAGCGAAATTGGGCATAATCCATGTCATCGAACTCCTTTTCCACACATTCATTTCAGGAGTAGTATACCATTCTACAGTTTTCTCCACGAAGGTTGACCAATATGTTAAGATAATTCATACAAACAAAATCGACCTAAACAAAGAAAAAGAGGAGTAGAGGAATGAAGTTCACGAAGATGCATGGGTTAGGCAATGACTACGTGTATGTCAACTGTTTTGAGGAAGATGTAAGCCGTGTGGACCTGCCTGAGCTGGCTCGGCGGGTGAGTGACCGCCACTTCGGGATC
>DASQMM010000185.1:0-3347 GCA_035645495.1 Brevibacillus sp.
GGCCTCTTCCCCTGCTGCAATCAACTGCGGCTTTTCCAGAATCGCATCTCCATGGACGCTTTCGATTCGCAAGCCCCGTTCTTGCAACTGCTGACGCCGATGCTCCCGAACAAGAAAGGTTACATCGACACCACTCAGCGCCAAACGTCCCCCAAAGTAACCACCAATCGCACCTGCCCCGAGAACCAGTACCTTCATCCGTCTCTCCTCCATTTTCAATTCCGTTTTTGCTTGTCTCCATTCTACAGAAAAGGAACGATTTGCAACACCACTTCATATGATGTCATATATTCTTACATTCAATGTTATAAAAACTCTTGACGAACAATCAATCTGGTCGTTATAATCCAAACATAGAAAAACAGGTAAGGGACGAACGATAATGGTAAGTTCCCGAAAATAATTCGCGAATAGAGGTGTTTTACATGGATATGAAAACAATCTTGTCCACTATTGAAACGGAAGACATCAAGTACGTCGATTTTCGCATCGTTGATTTGCTAGGCCGTCAGCATCATGTAACAGTTCCTGCCTATGCCGTAGACGAAGATACCTTTCTCTACGGAGTAGCTTTCGATGGTTCCAGCCTGACAGGTTATAAATCCATCGAGGAAAGCGATATGGTCGCCATGCCAGATCCGGCTACTGCCTTCATCGACCCTTTCGTGGAAGAGAAAACGTTAAACATCGTCTGCAACATCTTCAATCCCGACAACACCCCCTATGTTCGCGATCCCCGCGGCATCGCCCTGAGAGCGGAAGCCTATCTCAAAGACCTGGGTATTGCTACAGCTGCCTATTTCGGTCCTGAATCGGAGTTCTTCCTGTTTGATCACGTCCGCTATGCATCCGGTCCGTCCGGTTCGTTCTATCATGTCGATTCTGAAGAAGCCTACTGGAACTCAGGCAAAGAAGGACAAAACCTTGGTTACAAAATTCGCAATAAAGGCGGTTACTTCCCTGTACAGCCAACTGACACCCAAGCCGATATCCGCAATGAAATGTGCACATTGCTGACACAAACTGGCCTCAAGGTCGAGCGGCATCACCACGAGGTAGCTACGGCAGGGCAAGGAGAGATCAATTTCCGCTTTGACACCCTGACCCGCACGGCAGACAATCTACTCCTGTTCAAATACATCGTGCGCAACGTCGCGGCCAAACACGGCAAAACCGCTACCTTCATGCCGAAACCCATCGTCGGGGACAATGGTTCGGGTATGCATGTCCACCAAAGCCTGTTCGACGGCGACACTCCCCTTTTCTTTGAAAAAGGCGGTTACGCCAATCTGAGCGAAACAGCGCTTTACTACATCGGAGGAATCTTGCATCACGCACCTGCGCTGATCGCACTGACCAATCCGAGCACGAACTCGTTCAAACGTCTGGTTCCCGGCTATGAAGCCCCGGTCAATCTGGTCTTTTCCAAAGGAAACCGTTCTGCGGCAGTCCGAATTCCAGTAGCTGCGGTAACACCCAAAGCATCCCGCATCGAGTTTCGTACACCTGACTCCACTGCCAACCCCTACCTGGCCTTCGCTGCCATGCTGATGGCTGGACTGGATGGCATCGCGAAAAAGCTCGACCCGCGCGAGATGGGCTTCGGTCCCATGGATAAAAACATCTACGACTTGTCTGACGTAGAGAAAAATGAAATCAAGAGCTTGCCTGGTTCATTGGCGGAAGCCTTGAATGCACTTGAGCAAGACCATGAATTCCTTTTGGCAGGCGACGTATTTTCCAAGGATCTGATCGATAGCTGGATTTCTCTCAAGCGCGACGAGATTCAACAAGTGGAGCGGACTGTCACTCCGAAGGAATTTGAACTGTATTACGATCTGTAAGAAGCAAAAAGGAGCCCTTCTCTTTTGAGATGGGCTCCTTGATCGTATTATATCGCTGTTAAAATGATCGGTTTATCTTTTGTGACTACTACCGTATGCTCATATTGGGCTACCAGGCTTTTGTCTGGAGTGATATAAGCCCAACCATCGGAACCTTCGTCGATGTATTCTGCACCCGTAGAGATGAAGGTTTCTACCGCCAACACCCATCCTTCCTTTAATAAGCGGGTGTCAGATTTATCGTAGTAATTGCAGATGTGGTCCGGCTCCTCATGAAGCTTTCTTCCGATCCCGTGGCCTGTAAGATTTTTGATTACGGTAAAGCCTCTTTTTTTCGCCTCGTTCTGCACAGCCCGGCCAATCTGGTTGAGTTTCCCTCCCGCTTTCACTTTTTCAAGCGCGAGATAAAGAGAGTCTTCTGCACAACGACACAAGTCATCCTTCTTGTTCATTGCTTCACTTCCCACTACGATGGATGCACCTGTATCGCAATAGTACCCGTCCAATACTGCAGAAACATCCACATTTACGTAATCCCCTTCTTGCAGGACCGTACGATCTGGAATGCCATGCGCAACCACATGATTTACACTTATGCAGGTGTATCCCGGAAAGTTGTATTCCACTTGAGGAGCAGACTTTGCTCCGTACTTGTTGAGTATGCTCCCGCCAATCTCATCTAATTCCGCTGTCGTAATTCCAGGACGGACAGCTTTTAGAATGGCTTCTCTTGCTTCTGCAACGATCTTCCCTATTTTGCGCAGCCCTTCCAAGTCCTTTTCGTTCTCAATTGACATTCTGATTCCCCCCTTTTTTGCTAGTTCCCCGATCATTACGATAAGCAAACTGCACAACTTGATTTTACTGTTCCCCGCAAATATTTCAAGTAATCAGGGGCATTTCACGGCCAGCGGACTCCACCCTTGCGCTCCCATGCCTCCAGTACGACGATTTGGTCAGGCTGCGAACGCTGCCATTCGATATATCCTTCCCGGACCAGCACCTCCAGCACTGTCATGATTCCTCCGCGATTGCGCCCGGTCTTTATGCACAGCTCGTCGATCGTGGGGGTACGTCTTCGGCCAGCTGAATAGTTGGCAATCACACGCAAAATCTTTCGTTCGATGTCAGACAACACGCATGCTCACCACCGGCTGAATCGCCAGGATGTTGGAAATGGCAAAGACCCTCGGTGCTTTGCGTGCAAGGCAGTATGCTTTTAGCCGATCCCCCGCGAGTTCCAGCGGTCGGATGATGCGCTGCGTCGCCTCGCCTGTACGGCCAAGGTAGATGATTTGGATCTGTTGCTTGCGTGCAATCGCTCGTTGCAATTGTTTGCTCATGTTGTTCGCCTCCGAAACAAGAACGTTTGTTTGTATTATATGAGAACACAGGTTCGTTTATCAAGTGAAATTTGTTCCATCTCCTGAAGCAGTTTTCGCTTCTTTCCAGGATATACACGGCAAGAAAAAAGGAACCTGCGAAGTAACAGATCCCCTCTTC
>DASQMM010000186.1:0-2533 GCA_035645495.1 Brevibacillus sp.
TCCAGTCCCATCTATCATTCGCTCAGCCTGATAAGCTTTGCAAATCTCTTCGGTCGGTCCGACAGCGAGGATTGTATCTCCTTTTACCGCGATCGCTCCGTTTTCTATCATGCCGACACCCTTGCCTTCCATCGTCAAAACAAAAGCATGACCGATGATCCAATCTGCTTTCACACCCGTTTCCCCCGTTCCTCATAGGACAAAAGATTAATGATTCAGCACCTTGGAGAGGAAATCCTTCGCCCGATCGGTCTGTGGATTGGTAAAAAACTGTTCTGGCGGCGCGACCTCTACGATGCGCCCATCCGCCATGAAGACGATCTGTTTGCAAATCTCCCGCGCAAATCCCATCTCATGCGTAACCACGACCATTGTCATTCCCGTAGAGGCAAGATGGCGAATAGCATCGAGCACTTCCTTGATCATCTCCGGATCAAGAGCGGAGGTCGGCTCATCGAACAGCATCACTTTGGGGTCCATCGCCAACGCACGGGCTATGGCGACACGCTGCTGCTGTCCTCCCGAGAGCTGGCCGGGATAGGAAGCGAACTTCTCTCCCAACCCGAGTGAAGTCAACAGCTTCTTTGCCTTTTCTTCTGCCTCCTCCTTCGCAACCTTTTTCACCTGAATCGGAGCGATGGCGACGTTTTCGACAGCAGTCAAATGCGGATAAAGGTTAAAGGACTGAAAGACAAAGCCGATGTTCGAGCGAACCTTGTTGATATCCGTCTTGCTGTCATGCACGGATATGCCATCTACCAGGATTTCACCAGCCCGGATGGATTCCAGCGCATTGATACTGCGGATCAGGGTGCTTTTCCCCGCGCCGCTCGGACCGATCAGGGCATAAATATGGGATTCCGGCACTTCGAGATGAATATCTTTCAGCACATTTACATTTCCAAAGCTTTTGCTCACCTGTTTGATCTGGATCACAGACTATCCTCCCCCCGCATAATCGAATCGCTTTATCACTCGGATACCCGGTAGCGTCGTTCAATTACATTGATCAGCTGGGACAGGAAGAACGTGACGCAGAAGTACATGATCGCGACGAAGGTCCATACTTCCATGGCTCGAAACGAAGTCGCTACCACGTTCTTGGCGATCAAGGTCAAATCCACTACCGAGATCACAGATACCAGCGAGGAGTCTTTAATCAATGTGATAAATTGCGACGCCATGGGAGGCACTACCTTGCGAAAAGCCTGTGGCAGAATAATAAAACGCATGGCCTGAAAGTAGGTCATCCCGACGAACGTGCGGCCTCCATCTGCCCGCGGGGAACAGCTTGGATACCAGCGCGGACGATCTCGGCAATAAAAGCGGCGGAAAATAATCCAAGCCCGACAACTCCGGATAAAAATGGACCCATCTTCAAAATTTTGCCCAGAACAAAATAGATCCAAAACAACAGAACGAGTAGCGGAACGCCCCGGACAAACTCTACATAACAGACCGCGATAAGAGATACAAATCGGTTGCGGGAAATCCGACACAATCCCAGAATAATCCCGACTGGAATACTTACGAGCAAGGCACACGCTGATATTTGCAGCGTCATCCATAGACCGTCCAGCAGAATCGGCATATGTTCAGGAATCACACGCCATGAGCCCATTGCCATCCAACCTCCTCATGCCCGTCTCGTGCTTCGCGTTGGCGCTTAGTAATTGTCCTGTTGAACATTGTTGATCCATTCATTCGACTTGAACCATTTTTGAATGGAAGCCTGATCGGCAGGACCGTTGCGATAGGAAGCCAGGAATGAGTTGACCCACTGGATCGTAGCGTGGTCATTGAGCGGCAGGGCAATCCCCAGGTTCTCGCTGGACAAAATATCATAAATTCCCCTGACCGAATCTCCGTTCATGATTTCGTAGACAGCAATCCCCGGCTCATCAAAGACGACGGCATCCGCCTGATTTTGCTTGACTGCCAACGCCGCATTGGCAAAGCCGTCAAAATCCATGATTTGCGCGTTTTTGAACAACTGCTTGGCCAACAAAGCCCCGGTCGTACCTTGAGAAACGGCAATTTTCTTTCCAGCCTGGTCCAGGTCTTGCCAGTTTTTTGTAGTGGTATCAGACTTGGGGACCATGACGACTTGTCCCGAGGAGTAATATGGGTCGGAGAAGCTCACAGCCAAGGCGCGATCACCACGGATTGTCATGCCAGAGATAACCATGTCAATATCGCCCGTTTGCAGTGCCGGAATCAGTCCGCTAAATTCAAAATCCTTGAACTCGACTTCTACTTTCAACGCATCGGCGATTGCTTTCCCTAAATCCATGTCATAGCCGACATTCACGCCTTGCTTGTCTTTCATCTCAAAAGGGAAATAACCCGGCGAGGTGCCGATGATCAGCTTATTTCGGTCTATAATCTTTTGAATCGTAGACGGACCGCCCGTTCCCCCGTCTCCTGCCTCCTGAGAACAGCCTGCTAGCAGCATGAGTAAAAACGTCAGGAACAAAAACGACAACCTTTTCATTCCAATCCCCCCTTAAGTAAGCAAAACAGATTAGCTGCC
>DASQMM010000187.1:0-5494 GCA_035645495.1 Brevibacillus sp.
GTCGGTACGCGAATAAATATCATGGACGAGGAAGAAAGACAGATCTTCGCGTCTCAAGTGTTGCCACTCAAAAGACGGCCCAAATGCTCCTCTGACAAATGAACGGAAATTGTTCATCACTTCATCGTACTTTTTGACAGTCGCTTCCGACTTGCCTTCTGTCATTTCGTGAACGAAACGGTTCATCTCCGCCAGCCGTTCGGGAAGAATCGTATAGACACTTTCCGGAAGCCCCTCGATCAATGGACGGCGCAGCAGATTGAATACATGGAGGCTGTCATTGTTCATCGTCAATCGAGGTCGCAGCAGATCCATCCGCATATAACGGGCGATTCCTTGCCCCAATTTGCTGTCTTGCTCCATTTGGGACAGGAGGGACTCAAGCATCCCCTTCAGTTCCTGATTATCGGATGCCGCTACCAGAACAGGAGGAAGTTCATCCAATGCATCATGGGCGGTGACCAGCCATTTTTCTGCAAAATAGGTTTGGACAGCCCACTGCAGCACTTTCGGCGGTAGCGTTGGTTCACTGGTGATAAATAGGGTTCCTTGTGTCAGCTTGGAGCCTGTCGAGGTCAATACCGAGATTGTTTTTTCCTCCACCAGCCCGTGAAGCTGCAACAGACCCGCGATCTCCTCCAGTTCTTCCGGATACCCTTCCAGAAGCACCTGCCCATCCTGCACGAGGACTTCTGCCTGAACCTCGTACAACTCCAGCAAGGCATCCTTCAGCCCACGGAACAAATGCTCTTCCTTGCGACTGGCATACACCCAGATTTCCTTGCCGCCATCGCGCTTTTTCAATTCAAAGCTGCGCTTGGACTCAATCATTTTACGAAACTCCTCTGCATCCGCCAAAGGAAAACGGCGCTGCAGCAGGCTGTTGGAGCTATGTGTCTGGTGATCGGCTTCATTGCCGAACTGGACAATAAAACGGTATAAAGCCGGGGTGTAGACACGTTTGGAGGTATCATCAGCAGCTTCCTGCACTTCGGGATGCTGACCCAGCCACTCCATCAACGGCTCTTTGATATGCGGCTGCAAAATGATGCTGCCCGAGAACAGCATATTCCGAAGGCCGAGATTCAGCAGACGGCCTACGACAATTTGCCCAGACTGAACCTGCAAATTGTTGGAGCGTAACAGGTAATGAACTTCTCCGCTCTGTGGCTGACGCACAGTCAGGACATCACGGTCTACTTCGATAATTTCATACGTATTCAGATGCAGACGTGCAAAGGCACGGCGCAGATCAGGCTCCATTCGACGTCCGTGCTGCTTGATGTAATTCTCAAGCAACGTCGTATTGCCCGTTTTTTCATCGAGTACAAACCAGTTGAAGAAATGGGCAGCCCATTCGGGACGCATCACACTTTCTTCCGGCAGACCAATCTCTTCGGCAAAACGATTCCGCGCCTCGGAAATCGCTTCATTGGTCACATGACCGCCGACAAAATGATTGAGTCGCTCGACCCAGCCCGCGTACTCTTTTTGCAACTTTTGCTCGTGGCGACTACGCAGCTCGGTAATGGGCGTGACGACACCGCAGCATTTTTTGTATTTTTTCCCGCTCCCGCAGGGGCACAGTTCATTTCTACCAACAGACATAAGGGATTTGGATCTCCTTTCCAGCCCACGCGGCATGCGCGGGGAATCCTGCACAATCCCCCAATTTTACCGCATTTTTCGTCAGGTGTTCAAGTATTCACGTTTATTTTCATGAGTGATTCCTACATCACCGGGACGTTCCCACTGTTCGATAAAGGTCTCCAGTCGGTTGATCCGCGTCTGAATGCGTTGTTTTTCACTCATGCATGCAGATATTGCGGTGAGCTGGTTCGCAGTGAAGAGTTCCACTACTTCCTGCTCCATAACTTCAAGGCGAATCCGATAGCATGCGACAATCTCCCGCAGCAAGGCAAATCTTTGCTCCAACCGGATCGTAGCGCCCTGGTTACTCATTGCTGTTCACTTGCAGCCAGCACTTGTCGGATGCCAAGCGCGATTTGTTCGTTCTTATGTTTCTCTTTCATCAGGACTTCTATAGCCTGCATATTGCTTTGCTGAAAATGTGCGACAACTTCCTGGGACATTTCTGTATGGCGTAGCTCCAGGCGATTGATCGCTTCCTCCAGCAGTTGTTGTACTTCCTGAAAAACGGATTGGCTTTGAACATTATTCATGGTATGATCCTCCTTCATCTCTTTTAATACCTGGTGATTTTTCTCATGCTGATTGATTTCCTCTGCAGAAACCATGTCAGGAACCGCAGCAGCCGCAACCTCCTGAACAGCTAGGTCTGATTCTGCTTCGTTGCCCGTGACCATGATGTACAATGTGTCTCCATCGATTCGGAAGCGATCATCCAATCCTGGCAGAAAGGCAGCGTCAGCAGCCACCCTTACTTCTTGTTCCAAAAAATGGACGAGTGAGCGTGACGTCACCTGCGTGATGCCATTTTTTTCACAAAAGGCGAAAACCTGGTCATTCGCCAGCGTCCATTCCGCCAAAAACCAGCGAGAGTCCCCTTGGAACTGAACAAATCTGGGGTCCCTCTCCAACTGTAACAACCGTAACGTCTGATTCCAGCCAAACTGGGTATGTCTGCGAAGCTCTGCAACAATCTGCTCGACAAGCTTCGGAGTTTGGGATTCACGCAAGAAGCGGTACGCCAAATCGTACAATTGGTGGGGCTGGTATGTAAGTTCTACGATTGCCTCTGAGCTTCCAACCCGCACTGGTGTCTGTTCCATCTTCAGCACTGTATCAAGCAATGACCCGCTATCCAGATCTGTATAAGCCATTAGCTCATTCTCTTCCATCCGGGCGCAAATCTCCATGCGGGGAAGGGAGCGTTCGCCGGACCGGAATACCTTCTTGACAATACTTGGTAGGGTATAGGTTGGACGTTTCATGAACTTCTCCTTCTTGTGATCGGCGTATGTGGGGGCCAATCAAATGGGAATCAAATGTTGTTATTCTACAAAAAGAATAAAAATCCTACCAGATGAAAAGTGTTAGGCAATTCCGATAAATGGGACAGGCCAACAAGCTGCATCACTCTCTCAGCCGTGTTGACCTGCCCCGCACCAAGACGCTTGATTTCTAGTACCCTCTCCACACCTTGCGCCTGAGGACATTGGCATACGCCCATTCCTCTTCACCCATATCGGACAAGGTTTGGCCTATGGCATTCATCTTGCTGTCGATCTGATCGAGGTAGTGGAACAAGACAGCGGTAGGCGTTTTTCCGGATACTACGCTCCCCCATCCGTTCTCGACTTCACCATGGTGGCTAAGAATACAATGCTTCAAGTGCAAGACTTCGGCATCCCCGAGCGGGATCCCCAGCTTGCGGCAGATCCCCGTGACGATCTCTACGCCCATCACCAGGTGGCCGATCAGTTGGCCCGGCGTGGTATAATCGGGGGCGATCGGGTCAGACAGCTCGTATAGCTTTCCGATGTCGTGCAGGATGCAGGTGGCATACAGGACGTCCCGGTCCACCTGCGGATAGAGCGGCAACAAGCGCTCGGCTGCCGTCAGCAGGGAAACGATATGTTCCAGAAGGCCATGATAGTAGTTGTGGTGCATTTTTACACCTGCCGGATATTGACGCAGACGTTCGCCGATCTCGCTGTCGCTGATCGCTTCAAGCAGAATGGCCTGCAGCGTTTTGCTCTGCAGGCTGTGGATCACCGACTCCAGCTTCCCCCATAGCTCCTCTGGAGGAATCGGGGAAATCGGGATCAGGGACTCCATCACTACTTCATCCGCTGGCGAGGCTGGCCGGATCCGCTGGATGACCAATTGCTTTTTACCCCGGTAGCTTTGTACGACGGCATCAATCTTGACCACCGCTTTGACCTGGATCGCTTCTTTGATCTCCGCATTTACATCCCATAATTTTGCCATGATAGTCCCGGAACGATCTCCCAGCTCCAGGTTAAGGTACTCGCTTTGGTTGCTTGCTACGCCTGCCTCCTTGCTTTTGACCAGACAAAACCCGACAACCCGCTCTCCCTCTTGGTAATCCAGTAAATATCTCATCTTTTTTCCCATCCCATTTGCCTTATTTGCGGCGAAGTATATCTTTCAATTTCGCCGCGATTTTCTGTCCGACTAAATTGTCTGCTTCTGTGATGACCTTGGTAATGACTCCCAATACATCCTGTTCCCCGTTCCAATGCTCGCGCACGATCGACTCGTCCACGTCAGCCAGAATCCGCCGCAATGCATAAACGGAAAGGATAACGTCATCGAGCAATCCCACCCCGCCAATAAATGCCTCTGGAAGAAAATCGACTGGCGAGATGAAGTAGGCAACAGCCAAGCCCGCTACGGCCTTGGATTGTACGCCAACCCTCTTGTCCAACATCAACCGGGCCAACAGGACGAACAAATCTGGAGCCAGGAGGATGTAGCCTGCTGTTTTTTCATTGACGCCTTTTTCCCGAATGAACGTCTCAATCTTTGCCCGCAGTTTGTCGTAGAAACGCTGATGTTTTTCCGGAAGCTCAATCGCAATCACTTCCGTCACAGGACGAACGACAGGCAGATTGTCTTTTTTTTGTTCTTCTTCCTTCATGATGGTTCCTCCCCTTTTCCTTTTTTCATCCAACCCTTTTGGTACAAATACAAACCCAGCAACAAGAAAAATAATGCACTCAGGGCAAACAAGGCGAGATTGTGAGAAATCCATGTGAACACGACTTCCCACCGCTCCCCCAACTGCCATCCCAGGGTTACAAACAGCAAGCTCCATACAAGACCGCCCGTGTAGGTGTACAAAATGAAGGTCGGAAATGGAAGGCGGGTAATTCCGGCAAAATACGCAGTGAATTGTCGCACCCCGGTAATGAAATAACCAATCGGCAAAGCCCACTTCCCGAAGCGATCAAACCAGCTTCTGGTCTTCTGATAGACCTGATGGACGATTTCGAAGCGTTTTCCCACTCGTTCAATCAGGGAATGCCCCAATGTACGCCCGATCCAATAGGCAATGGTCATCGCCAGGATCGAACCAGAAAAGCAAACTAGAAAAGTTGGCCAAAAATCCAATTTCCCAGTCGATACGAGAAAGCCTGAAAAAACGAGTAGCGTCTCTTCCGGCAGCGGCATCCCCAGTATGCCAAGAAAAAACAAGCCAAACAAGGCGAAGTATCCATAGTTGCTGATGTACGTGCCAAATACAGAAGAGATCTCTTCCAAAATGGAGTCACCACATTTCCCGCATTTGTCCTCTGCCTTTTATTATGCCAAAAGAACATCCTGACAACAAACCGACTCCAGACGGAGAAGCGCTCCGCCGCTTGGTGTAGTAAAAAAGACCGAATGCGACTTCAGAAGTCACACCGGTCTTTTTTCGCAACCATTCACAAGTTAGGCAAAGAAGCCTTTATCGCGCAGTTGCTCCATGATTTCAGCAACAGTCAGGTCTTGTTTCAGCAAATCCATGGTAACCTCTACTTGCTCCGGGGACAGGCCGTTCGCA
>DASQMM010000188.1:0-2797 GCA_035645495.1 Brevibacillus sp.
CCGGACAACAACAGTGCAACCGCTGCGAGTGAAAACCATTTTTTATTCATCTTTATTTACCCCTTTCAATCTTTAGCATAGTGACCGTCTCACCGTCACAACTACAGAGTAAAGGGTAAAGGTAACCATTCTGTGTGCGAAATTGGAAAAAAACATGATCAAAATATGAAAAAATGATGACCTTCCCCAATGGGTTAGGTCATCGGCCGGTAAAACGCGACAGTCGGAAGCCAGACGGTAAAGGTGCTGCCCTCGCCCGGAACGCTTTCTACACTGCATTTTCCGTCATGCAGCTCAACCAGTTCCTTGACGATTGCCAGTCCCAGTCCCGTTCCCTTGTTCTTTTTGGAACGGCCGCGATCCACTTTGAAAAACCGCTCCCAGATCCGGTTCAGATCATCGGCTGATATTCCGACCCCAGTATCTGTCACACGAATCCGCACCCACTGCTCCTCAGCTGTCGCCGACAGGCGGATTTCTCCTTCTTCCGTGAACTTCAACGCGTTTTTGACGAGATTTTTGATAATCTGTGCCACTCGATCCCGATCCGCATAGATTTTCGGCAATTCATCCGGCACATCGACCTCCAGACGTATTCCCTTCTCTTCTGCCTCAGGATGGAACGAAAACGCAATCTTGCCCAACAGTTCCTTGACATCCACAGGGAACTTGGCAAGCGTAACTTCATTATTCTCCAGCTTCATCAAATCCATCAGGTCATCGACCAGCCGATTGATCTGCATGGTCTCGGAATACATCACCGCATAATATTTCTGGCGTGCTTCCTCCTCCTCTACCAACCCATCCTGCAAGGCTTCCAAAAACCCCTGCACGGCTGTCAAAGGCGTACGCAGCTCATGTGATACATTGGCGAGAAAATCATTTCTCACTTGCTCCAGATGATGGCGCTCCTGCTCCACCTTCTCCAGCTTTTCAGCCATGGTGTTGATCGTCTGCGCCAAATCATTGATCTCATCCGACGTATGGACTTCCACCCGCTCCGCGTAGTTGCCCCGCCCGATCTCGGCTGCAGTCCTTTCGATCGTCCGCAGCGGCCGCGAGATCGACCAGGAGAGATAGGAGACCATCGCTGTCGACAGCAACACCCCGAAAAGCGTCGCCCACAGAATCGTCTCACGCATCTGGGCAAAGGTGCGCTCGATTCCTTCCAGCGGGGCGTGCAAAATGATTCCGCCGTAGATCTTCTCCCCTTCTCCCCAAGGGACAGAGACCGAAAGCATCGGATCATCCAATCCTTCGATCTGCAGCTCTGTGACGGCATTTTTGCCATGCAGCACATTATCTGCGATAGAGACTGCTACGGACTTGCCTGTAAACACTTCATCCTTCATCGAGGTGGCGACAATCTTTCCTTCCTGGTTGAACAGCCAGATGCGCGTGTCGTAGGTCTTGTCCTTCTCCTCCAGAATATCCAACAGCTTTTTGTCCACACGGGGACGCTCCAAAATTGCAGCGTTTACATTTTTTGCCATACGTAGCAACTCTTCTTTTTTGGCGTCATAGAAGTATTCTCGCGCAGACATGGAGATCATGATGCCAGATACACCCAATCCGAGCAGGACCGTGGCGAGAAAGCTAAACAACAAACGGCGGAAAATGCTTTTCGACATTCCCAACATCAATCTTCCACCCCAAATTTATAGCCAATTCCCCAGACCGTGTGGATGCACTCGCGCGGGAGCTTCTCCAGACGCTGGCGTATTTTCTTAATATGCACATCAATCGTGCGAACATCGCCAAAATAGTCAAAACCCCACACCTGTTCGAGCAATTGCTCTCGTGAGAGGACACTTCCAGGCGACTTCGCAAGTTGGACGAGCAAGTCAAATTCCTTGGGGCGGAAGTTGATCTTCTCCCCTGCCGCGATGACTTCGCGCTTGTCAATGTCGATCGTCAATTGGTCAAACGTCATCACTGTCGCAGCATCTTCCTCCACTTTTGCTTTTGGCTGCATGCGCCGCAATATGGCACGGATCCGAGCGACCAGCTCGCGCGGACTAAACGGCTTCGTCACATAGTCGTCCGCTCCCAGCTCCAGTCCCAGGACCCGGTCGAATTCTTCATCTTTTGCTGTCAGCATGATTATGGGAGTATCCCACTTTTTGCGAATCTCCCGACAGGTTTCAAAGCCATCCATCTCCGGCATCATCACATCCAGTACAATTACGTCCGGATTTTCGACCTCCATCATCTCGATCCCCTGCTTGCCGTTGTGGGCAACGACGAGGTCAATCTGTTGCTTGGTGAAGTACAAGCGGATGATCTCACATACGTTTGGATCGTCATCGATGACCAGTACCTTTGTTTGGCTCACTGTCCACAACCTCCTTTATCCAAAAAACCAGGCTCGCGCCCAGTTCTTATGCAGTCTCTCGTGATAGCCATCGTTGTTTCCGCGACTTTGTCCAGAGGTTCTAACTTTTCTATGTTAACATAGATAGCCGTACTTGTGGACGGGTAGAAGTCCTGAAGATTTCGCTCTATAGAAAAAGAAAACAAAGCAAAGGCTGAGTAAACCAACCTTTGCTTTGTCGACATTTCCAGCTATTTCACACGAGGAACCTCTCGGATAGCCCCCCAGATCCAACCAAGTACTGCTCCTACTACAGCAGGGACGATCCACCCTACTCCATGTTGAAAAAGCGGCAAATGCTTGTAGACCGAGGTAATGCCTTCGACTGGAAAGCCCAGCATCGCCGCGCCCTCCACAAGACTGATCAGGGCTGTAAAGAAAATGGCACCGATATAGACGGACCTGTACCCCCGGAAGAGCTTG
>DASQMM010000189.1:0-2778 GCA_035645495.1 Brevibacillus sp.
TGCGATTGGTCGAAGCATTTGTGAGCGCATCCAGAAACCCGACCTGTTGTAGATATGACGGACACAAGAACACCCGTGCGGTTTGGTTTCGCACGGGTGTTACCCCTTTAGTCATACCGCTCATCCTCTTCCCGTACCTCGCCGTCTACGATCAACTCCAGCTCCGTCTCAAAATTCAGCATGATCTCAACCGGCAGCTGCTCGACCAACTCTTCGATCTTTGCCAACTGCATGGCTTCCTCCAGTGTCTTCGGCGGCTGCTCCAATCCCTCAACCCAGTTGCGCACCTCTTGCATGAATGCATAGAAGGAAGCCTCAAACTGGTTGGCATCCTCCTCGGCCTCATCTTCCTCGCTTCGTTTCATCTTCTCCCAATTGTCGAGCATGATCTTCAAGGCTTTATCCATCAAGTATTCACACCTCCTCTTACACATGAAGTTCCGTTTTTTGCCACTTTTCATAGCCCGGATGAGTCATTTTAAAACAATCCATCACTGTTATGATAATCGTATCACATTGATTCTCATCGCGTAACGGAAGGGGGGAGAACCCTGAAAAGACGATGGAGAAGCCCATGCATACCGCGTGCGATGCTTTTGCTCAGCCTTGCCTTGCTAAGCCAGTGGTCATTCTTGCCGTCAAAATCACTGCTGGCGGCAACAGATTCTTTGCAGGCAAAGCTTGACCAGGCAGCCCCGGGAGATGTCATCACCATACCAGCGGGAGAATACGAAGGCCCCTTTCGCGTCACGAAGCCCCTCACGCTGCAAGCATCAGGCCAAGTCGTACTCAGTACAGCGACAGATGATCCCGTCCTGACCATCGACAGCAACCAGGTGATCTTGCGCGGGCTGAAGCTGCAGGACAAGCGGATCAATCAGCCCCTCGCTACATTGGTCATCCGCGGCAACCAGAACCTGGTGGAACAGGTGGAGATCGATACGATGGGGACAGGCATTCAGCTTCGCGACGCAAGCTTCAATGAACTACGCCAGATTCGCGTGACAGGCCATGTCCTCGATCCCAATGAATCCGCGGCTGACATCGGGCATGACCACAGCGCCCATATGCTGCTCACCCAACCACAGCAAGATGCGAAAACCACAGCGAAAAAAGGGAATGGCATCGATCTGCGCCAATCGCACCAAAATCGCCTCATCGGCAACCAGATTATCAATGCGTTTGACGGCCTGTATCTGGAGAACAGTCACGAGAACCTGCTCGAACGAAATCAAGTGGAGAAATCCCGCTACGGCATTCACCTCATGGGCACCTCCAAAACCCAGATTTTGGAAAATACAGGAAATGGCAATGTCACAGGTGCGATGCTAATGGATACCGCCACTGCTACCGTTCGCAACAATCGTTTTCTCAAGCAAAAAGACAATCCCAACTCGCAAGGCATCCTGCTCTATTCGGTAACCGACTCGCTGCTCGAAGGCAATCGCATCGAAGGGAATCGGGTCGGTCTGTATGTAGAGAATTCCAGCGGCAATGACATCACCAACAATGAATTGATGCTCAACTTCATCGGGATGCAGGTCAAGGACTCGGCAGACAACCAGCTTGTCTTTAACCAATTTGTCTCCAATGTGATTCAAGCACAAGCGCAAGACAGCGAAGCAGATTCCTTTGCCGGCAATTACTGGGACAATTTGCAGGGCCTTGACGTCGACGGTGACGAGAGAAGCGATCTTTCCTATGAGATGAACCCGTTCTTTCTCGCCTTGACTGATGCCGTCCCTCCCTATCAGCTATTTTTTCAATCTCCGGGTTTTGTCTTTTTGGAAAGTCTGTTTGCGACAGGAAGCGTGCAGGTCCGGGATGCAAGCCCCTTGATGACGCCGCTTTCCTCTGAAGACCAGAGTGGTCCGCTCGAATCTTCGCGGACACAAACCGGCCTTCTCGGAGCCCTGCTTCTGCTCATCAGCTTAACTTTTATCTATATAGGAGTGAAACGAAAATGAAAACGTTGAAAATAGCAATCCTCTCTGCTGTAGTTGGCATGGGACTCTTGTTAGTGGGCTGCGGAAAAGAAGAACCGCAAGCCGTCGCTATCCAGGAGGGCGTAGACAAATGCGAAATCTGCCACATGCATGTCCCGGATGATTACAATGCGACACAAATTCTGTTAAAGGATGGACGCACGCTCAAATTCGATGATATCGGCTGCATGAACGAATGGGTCACCCAAAATGGTGTCGAGAACATTAACATCCAATTTGTGCGGGACTACAATACGGAAGAATGGTTCAATGCTGAGCAAGGCGCTTTCGTCTACGATTCCACTCTGACGACGCCTATGGGCTACGGGATTTACTCCTTCAAGGAAGCCTCTGCCGCTGAGAAGTTTATCCAGGATCGAGGAAAAGGCACCCTGATGAAATATGACGATCTGGCCAAACACAGCTGGGAGCGCAACATGAGCCATGATCAAAGTCACGGCAGCCACGATGGCGGTTCTTCCACGCACGGCGGTACGGACAGCCAGCATACCAAACACTAACGTAAGGAAGTGGGCAAACGTGCACATGTATCACATCGCCAGACGGGAGTTGAAAATGGGCTTTCGCAATCCCTGGTCCTACTCCTTTTTGGCCCTGTTTACCCTCTTTACTCTCGCCTTGATGGTGATTCAATCCCGCTCCTATCTGGAAGGGTATACCTACACGACAGGAACCATGCTGACGTTAGTCCTCTACCTCCTGCCGCTGATGACAATCCTGCTTTCCTCCTTTTCCTTGACGGCGGAAAAAGAGGAGGGCAGCTGGCAATTGC
>DASQMM010000190.1:0-5260 GCA_035645495.1 Brevibacillus sp.
GTTTATCGAGAGGTTGGATAAGCATGTCTACGTGTTCTTCTGATATATTTGTTAGTTTTTCGATGGCGTCATTTTGAATGATCTCTGGTGTATCCCAGTGAAGAAATGTAATAAGTTGTTTGATATACTCCACTTCTGTTGTAAATGTTGGAAGTTTCTCATTTTCAATGTGCCTTGTTAACAATCCAAATTTTTGTTCATTGCACCAAATCGGCCTATTGAACGTAGCTACTAACATTTCCTTTCCTGATGGAGTGTTTTCAAGATTAACCTCAAAAAAAAGCTCGTTAATTTGTAAGTTTGAATTTTTCTGCTCATCACCTAGCGTTTGGTACTTTTCTCCAATCATTTGAATACTACCGTTTTTATTACATTTCCATCTGAAGGTCTCCAACTCACATAATTCATAGTGAAAGAACGCGATCCATCCCATTCCATCTGACAAGAAAACAATCTCTGTATCCTCTTGAGCACCCGGTCCATACATCACATCGATCGACCATTTCCCAATCAACATATATTCTTCCTCCAATAGACCATCATCCGGACATTACATAATGGAAATTGTAACACTTTTGTTTCGTCATCTTCCAGTTGTCCTGGGCCAGCTTCACTCCTTATACATTCTCCTAATATGTAAAAAGGAACGCGAGTGTTTCGCGTCCCTTGATTAATTCGTATATGCAATCTGACAAATGACACAGAACTGAAGGATTGCCTCGCATGCCAAGTTATTACTTTGCAATTCCTGCTTCACAACCCTACCCTTGTTTCAACGTACGCGCCAGGAACTCCCTCGTCCGCTCCTGCGTCGGATGATTGAAGATCTGGTCTGGACTTCCCTCTTCTGCAATGACGCCTTTGTCCATAAACACCACACGATCAGACACATCCCTCGCAAACTCCATCTCATGCGTCACGATCAGCATGGTGAGACCAGATCCGGCGAGCTCCTTCATGACCTTCAGCACTTCGCCGACCATCTCCGGGTCAAGCGCAGATGTCGGTTCGTCAAACAGCATCACATCCGGGTCCATGGACAGCGCCCTGGCAATGGCTACCCGCTGCTTTTGTCCACCGGACAGCTGCTTTGGTTTTGCGTTGATGTATTTGTCCATTCCGACGACCTGCAAATACTTCATCGCTACCTTCTCCGCCTCTTCCCTGGAGCGCTTCAGCACTTTTACCTGTCCCACCACGCAGTTATTCAATACATTATGATTATTAAACAGGTTAAACTGCTGAAACACCATCCCGAGATGTCTGCGGTAAGCAAAAATATCATGCTTCTCGTCCAGGATGTTTTCACCGCGATAAATGATTTGACCGCCGCTTGGCTTTTCCAAGAGATTGATGCAGCGAAGAAGGGTGGATTTCCCTGATCCCGAGGACCCGATAATCGAGACGACTTCCCCTTTGTTCACGGAAAAATTAATGTCCCTCAATACCTGATGAGTTCCAAAAGACTTGTTCAAATGCTGAATATCAATGATGGTCTCCATTTTCACTCCTCCTTTCTCTGTTATCGCGCTTCCAGATGCGTTTCCGTCATCTTGTAATTCTCTGGGCCATCCAGCTTCCGTTCGAGGTAACGGAGTACTCTGGAGACGATCACCGTCATGATGAAGTAAATCGCGCAAGCCACGAAGAACGTCTCAAAATACCGGAAGTTGTTCCCCGAGATTGATTTTGTAGTGAAATACAGCTCCGTTACCGAAATCACGTTCAGTACAGACGTATCCTTGATATTGATGACAAATTGATTCCCCGTCGCTGGCAGGATATTGCGAATGACCTGTGGCAATACGACATGAAACATCGTTTGCAGATGATTCATCCCAATCGCTTGCGCAGCTTCGTACTGGCCTTTGTCAACGGAAACAATCCCGCCGCGAACGATCTCTGCCATATACGCGCCTGTATTGATCGACACAATAAAGAGTGCGGCAAACATCCGATCCATATCCATGCCAAAGGCTAATGCGGAACCGTAATAGATGACCATCGCTTGTACGATCATCGGTGTTCCCCGGAAGAATTCAATATAAGTGGAGAAAAGGGCATTGATCACTTTCAGACTGATACGCTTGACTCCACGTTCAGGAAGCGGAATCGTGCGGATCACCCCAGCCAATAGCCCGATCACGGCCCCCAATAGGGTCCCGATCAAGGCGATATACAGTGTGGTCCCCGCTCCCCGCAGGAACATGGGCCAGTTTTCGGAAAGTATTCTGATCATCCAATCGAAACTCATGTTTGTCCTCCATTTCATCGTCCTTTTCTTTTGCTACCGTCAGTCTTGGGAGGGACTGTCGTCTTCTATCAGTTAAAACCGACTGCATCATGATGCAGTCGGTTTCTCGACTCGGTTATTGTGCTGCTGGCTGATTCTTGATCGCAGCATCCATGATTTGGGTACGCTCTTCTTCAGAGAGGCCCGCCAATGCTTCATTGATTTTTTGGGTCAATTCGCTGCCTTTTTGTACACCTACAGCAATTGCCGTATCATCTTCGGAGGTTTGGAAGCCGTCTTTGAATTCCACCATCACAAAGTTCGGATTCGCTGCTGCCGCACTCACTGCTTCCGGACGCTCAGACACGTATCCATCGATCACGCCGGATTCCAGAGCTACGCGCATCGCAGGGAAGTTGTCCAATGCCGGCTGCTGTGCCACACCTTCAATTTGTGGAATCACGGAGTAGTGGAAGGTGTTCAATTGCGCCGTTACTTTTGCCCCTTTGAAGTCTTGGATGGAAGTCGCACCTTCATATTTGCTGCCTTTTTTCACAACCATCACCAGGTTGGATTTGTAGTAGTTGTCGGAGAAATCGATCGTTTCTTTACGCTCTGCAGTTGGCGACATACCCGCGATGATCGCATCGATTTTGCCAGAGGTTAAAGCAGGAACCAGACCATCCCATTCTGTTTTCACGATGACCAATTCTTTCCCCAGGCTTTGCGCAATTTTCTTCGCGATCTCTACATCGTAGCCGCCTGCGAATTCAGAGCTTCCATCAATTTTGACGGCGCCATTGGAATCGTCCATTTGTGTCCAGTTGAATGGCGGATAGCCTGCTTCCAGACCGACTTTAAATGTGGAATCTCCAGCAGGTGCTTGCGCTGGCTCTGCTGCTGGACTGCTGCTGCTTGAGCTTGTCCCGCACCCGGTTAATGCGATCATAGCTGATAGAAAGATGGCGATGAAGGATGACTGTTTTTTCAAGATTGTTCTCTCCTTTTGATTTTTCTGATGATGATACGTACATTCCTAAAGAAAAACGCAAAAAGCGACCTGAGAAAGTCTCAGGCCGCACTATATACATAGTCTTCCCATAAACCTCCCTTTTGCCCAAATGAGATAGCTCAACTCAATAAATCGGGGAATTTATTGAGACAGTCCTGCAGCTCTTAACTGCAGACCCAGCATGTAATACCGAGCATATTACAAGCTTCGGCGACATTTCCTTCTCCCTAGCATCATCGTTTTCTCGAACTCCACTAAGGACTGTTAAATATCGCGCCTCTACCTCACTAAAAAAAGTGAGGTCTTATTAAATTTGTTTATCAGTATACTATTTGTCGATGGGGGTGTCAAGATTGAGGTTTTGTACAGCAATTTAGCATTTTTCTCTGATAGCCCCGTTAAGCTGATGCGTATCGCACATACTGGTACAGCAAGGCTTTTTCTTGTGAGTGTCTTGGATTGCATACTTAGCCCATACAAGGCGATGTATACAGGTTGCGTCCAATTTGTAAAGGGCTGGTAAAAGAGGCAAGAACAGCAATGGTACATGATATTCATGGATTAGCAATTCTTATTGTCAACTAACTAATAATTTCAAGTAAAGAAAGGACAGGGGCACCCGCCCTGACCTTTCTTCATGGATGAGGATAAACGAATAAAGAGTTTGTGGTTCGTTCATGGTTTACAGATCGACTCTCCAATTGCCCATCATCTTGCCGACTTCAGGGTCGCGGTACGATAAGAAGAGACTTTCCCCTGTATCGAGGGTCGAAACTTGTTCCATATCATCCACGCTTAACTCAAAATCAAAAATGTCAAAGTTTTCTACGATCCGCTCTATGCGCACCGATTTTGGAATGACAACGACTTCGCGCTGAACAAGCCAGCGCAACACGATCTGGGCGACGGACTTGTTGTGTTTTTCAGCGATCGAGGCCAGCACTTCGTTGCCGAACATGTTGCCCCGTCCTTCCGCGAACGGCGCCCACGACTGGTGCTGTACGCCCTGCTCTTTCATAAAAGCGGCGCTCTCGATCTGCTGGTAGAACGGGTGCGTTTCGATCTGGTTGACGGCGGGCACGATTTCGTTATGCACGATGAGGTCCATCAGACGATCGGGCAGGAAGTTGCTGACACCGATCGCTTTGATGGTGCCTTCGCGGTACAGCTCTTCCATCGCGCGCCAAGCGCCGTAGTAATCGCCGAACGGCTGGTGAATAAGATACAGATCGAGATAGTCGAGCTGCAGCTTCTTCAGGGATTTTGCAAACGCCAGCTTGGCACTCTCGTAGCCGGCATCCTGAACCCAAAGCTTGGTCGTGATGAACAGCTCCTCACGCGGTACGCCGCTTCGCTTAATCGCGCGTCCGACCGCTTCCTCGTTCAGATAACCGGCGGCAGTATCAATTAGGCGGTAACCGGCCATCAGTGCTTCATATACTGCGTTCTCACATTCTTCAGCATCGGGTATCTGGTAGACACCGAAGCCAATGATCGGCATTTTCACTCCGTTGTTCAATGTTACGGTTTGCATGGTAACTCCTCCTAATGTTTAATTGTATAACAGCAAACGGCGCGTATCCCGGGAATCGGGTACTGGAGCGGGGATTCCGCTTACGGCTGGGTTGCATTATAATAAGCTTAGAACCTTCGTGTTACACGAAGTCAAGCCGTCTTCAATAATTTATTTTCCTAGGAGGATCTCACATGCATACGGTCAAAGAAGCCGCCCAGATAACGGGACTCACCGAACACGCCGTGCGCTTTTACACGGATAAAGGCCTCGTGCCAAGCGTACAACGGAACCAAAACAACATTCGGATGTTCGACGAAGAATCGATTAACTGGCTACATGGTGTTAGATGCCTTAAACAATCCGGAATGCCGATTGAAGTGATCAAAAAGTATGTTGATCTCTGTTGCGAAGGGGATTCGACTATTCCGCAACGCTACGCACTCATGATGGAGCATAAAGAAGCGGCGCTTGCTAAGCTCGAGGAAGCCAAACAGCACGT
>DASQMM010000191.1:0-6070 GCA_035645495.1 Brevibacillus sp.
GAGTACGAAATGCGCTCGGGTCTGATTAATCCGACCGATTACGCATTCGCTGTTCGAGATGGTCACACGGAGCTTCTGCTCAAGCTAAACGAAGGCTTGAACCAATTGTATCGGGATGGCACCTATTCACGCCTTTACAGCGAATATTTTGAACCGTATTCCCCTCATCTGACGGACTGGTGGCGCAAGCTGGTCATTGGTCTGGTATTTGTGTTGGCGCTGGGGGTTGTTTCGCTCGCTCTCTTTTTTGCCTGGAACAAGCGGCTGCAAGCAGAAGTGAGGAGACAGACGGCAGTTCTGGCGGATGTACTGGCTTTTCAGCGTAAAGTCTTGGATCACACGGAAAGCGCCATTCTCTCTCTGGACGTATCAGGACGAATTACCTTGATCAATCAGGTAGGGTGTCGCCTGCTGGAGATTGGGGAAGAGGTTTTAGGCAGGCATATCGTCACCTTGTTGCCCGAATTGCCCATCGAAGAGGCATTCAGAAAGCCGACTCACCAGTATGAAGGGGAGTTCCAGCGGGGAGAGGAGTCGCAGCGAGACTTTCATTACTATATGGCCCCATTCGCCAATGCTGCCAAGGAGCATGTGGGCTGGATCATCACCCTGCAGGAGCGAACCGATCAAAAGCGCATGCAGACGCGTTTGATTGCCCAGGAGAAAATGCGGGCATTGGGCCAATTAATCGCAGGGATCGCCCATGAGATGCGAAACCCGTTGACTGCAATCAAGGCATTCGTGGAGATGCTGCCGAAAAAAATCGACGATCCGCGCTTTCGTTCAGAATTGCTTCGCTATGTGCCGGAAGAGATGGAGCGCTTGAATCGCATCGTGGAGGATTTGCTGGACTACTCGCGGTCGCGTCCGATCCAGCTGCAGCCGACTCGCGTAAAAGAAATCATTCAATCCGTTCTCGTGCTATTTGCCAGGCGATTTGAGGCTGAACGCATCCAGGTGAAGGTTCAAGTGGAAGACGAGCTGTTCGTGCTAGTGGACAGAGGCAGAATCAAGCAGGTATTGATCAATCTTGTGATGAATGCGATGGAAGCAATGGCGTCCTGTCCGGAAAAGGAATTGATCATCTGTGCCGAAGAAAAGGCAGGCGAGGTGTTGGTGTCTGTAACGGATACGGGCGAAGGCATGCAGGAGGAGCAGTGGAACAGGCTTTTTGAGCCTTTTTATACAACCAAGTCCCAAGGGGTTGGACTTGGCCTATACATCAGTCAAAAAATCATGTGGGAGCATGGAACCTTGCTGACAGGAAGCAGTACCGCTGGAAAAGGAACGACCTTTACCATGCGGCTTGCTTGTGCCAATGAGCCCATTTGCGGAAAGGAGGAAAAACATGCCGCACTTGTTAATCGTTGATGACGAGCCCTCCATTTGCGTCTCCCTCTCCTTTGCTCTGGAGGATGAGTACACAGTATGGACTGCTACGGATCCGCAGGAAGCCCTGGAAATCGTTCGGACCAAGGAAATAGACTGTGTGCTGCTGGATCTGAGTCTGGGCGCATACAGCGGTCTGGAACTGCTGGCAACCTTCAAACAGATCAAGCCGGAGATGACCGTGATCATGATGACGGCATACGGAACGATCGAATCTTCGGTGCAGGCCATCAAAGCAGGGGCGTACCACTATTTGGCAAAGCCGTTGCACATGGATGAGGTCAAGCTGCTTTTGCACAAGGCGTTGGAATACCGGAATCTCCACAGGCGGGTACAGGCATTGAGCGAAGCAGTTCGACAGCAGCAATCCTATGCAGGGATTGTGGGAAAGGGACCGCCCATCCAGAAGGTTTTTCAATTGATCGAAAAGGTGAAGGACATTTCCTCCAGCATTTTGATTACAGGAGAGAGCGGGACAGGAAAGGAATTGGTCGCGCGGGCGATTCATTATGAAGGAAATCGCAGGGATGCACCTTTTTCCGTCATCAATTGTGCCGCGATTCCGGAATCGCTGCTGGAAAGTGAATTGTTCGGACATGAAAAAGGCACATTTACGGGTGCGTACCAGAGCAAACAGGGGTTGTTCGAGCGTTCCCAGGGAGGTACGGTTTTTCTCGACGAAATCGGAGAAATGCCGATCGCGCTGCAAGCGAAGCTGTTGCGGGTCATTCAGGAAAAGGTGGTGACACCGCTTGGGAGCTACGAAACGAAGGAAGTAGATATTCGCATCATTGCGGCAACCAACCGACAGCTTGAAGAAGAAGTGGCACGCGGGCGATTTCGGGAGGATCTGTTTTACCGCTTGAACGTCATTCCGATCCGCACTCCTTCTTTACGGGAACGAAGAGAGGATATTCCCCTTCTGCTGGAGCATTTTCTATGTCATTCGGTCGTCACGATGGGAAAAGGCACAAAAAGCTTCTCTGCCGAAGCAAAAAAATGGCTGTACAGCTATGCCTATCCGGGAAATGTCAGGGAATTGGCGAACATAGTGGAATACGCTGTCGCCCTGTCGCAGGGGGAAGTGATCACGTTGGATGAACTGCCGCCGACTCTGATGGAACGGACGAGCAGTCAGCGTCAGGCCCGTGGTGACCAAGAAGGTATTGTAATCCCGTCAGGCGTATCCCTGGAGGAGGCGGAGCGTTGCATTATTATGCATGCGCTGGAATTGCACGGAGGACATCGGAAAAAGACGGCTGAACAGCTGGGGATCAGTGAACGCGGCTTGAGACAGAAGCTGAAACAATATCAGGAGATCATGTAAATCCGCAAAACGGCAAAAAATTCCGCTGGGAAAGGGAGTTTTTTGCCGTTTTTAGTACGGGTTAGCGTTATGATCTGAATAAAATGCCGATCTGGGGGATTGGCACGAGGATTGCAATTGTTTAGAGGAATGAAAGCGATTTCATAAATAAAGGGGGATCTACTATGTTTCAGAAAAAAGTGATTGCCATCCTGTCATCTGCATTGCTGGCGTTGACCGTTACGGCCTGTGGCGGACAGTCGTCGGCACCCGCGCAGGGAGAGGCCAATGCCGGAGGTGCTGCAGCTCCAAGCGGCGGTGCAGAACAGAAATTCCTGACGATCGCGACAGGCGGCAGCTCTGGTCCGTACTACACCCTCGGAGGGGCCATGGCGAAGGTATACAAGGACAAGCTGGGCTACAACGCCTCTGTCCAATCGACAGGCGCATCAGTAGAAAATATCAATTTGATCAAAAGCAAAAAGGCAGACTTGGCTTTCGTCATGTCTGACGTGACGACTTTTGCTTATCAGGGAGAAGAAAACTTCAAAGAGAGCGGAGCCATTAAAGAATTGCGTGCGATGGCGGGGTTGTACCTCAACTACGTGCAGATCGTTACCCTGAAAGACCGCAATATCAAATCGGTGCATGACCTGAAAGGAAAACGCGTCGGTGTCGGTGCGCCAAACTCAGGTGTAGAAGTGAATGCACGCATGGTGCTCGCTGGTCATGGCATTACCTATGACGACATCAAGGCAGACTACCTCTCGTATGCAGAAGCGATTGAGCAGCTGAAAAACAATACGATTGATGCGGCCTTCGTCACCTCTGGCTTGCCGAATGCGTCTGTGATTGATCTGGTCACGACCAAAGATGTGGAAATCGTCCCGATTAAAAAAGAAGACGTGGAGAAAATGGCCGAAAAGTTCCCGTTCTTTGTCTCAGCCGAGATTCCGTCCGGGGTATATAAAAATGATGAAGCTGTGCAAACGGCAGCCATTCGCAACATTCTTTTGCTGAGCGCCGACTTGTCGGAAGAGCAGGCGTACAATCTGACGAAAACCTTTTTTGAAGAATTGCCTGCTCTGCAAGCAGCCCATAATGCAGCCAAAAAGATTGATGTGAAGGAAGCGGGCAAAGACCTGGTTGTGCCGTTGCATCCAGGTGCAGAGAAGTACTACAAGGAAGTTGGCGCTTTGAACTAGTGTAAGAAGAATTCCAGAGACTTTGCAGGGGAAGGAAGGAGGAACAATCATGCGCAAACGGCTTTCTGTCTTTTTCCTTCTCTTGATGATGGGGCTTGTCTTGATCGGGCCCCATCCCTATTTAGAGCTCCACGATTTCCATCGGCAGAAATTGCTGGGAGTTGTGCCGTTGCAGATACAAGATCAATTTCAAATTGAATGGATTCACTCTGTCGAACTCACCCCTTGGTGCGAGACCTACAAGGTGGCCGGATTTTCAGGGATGGAGCTGGCAGCGACTTCTTTCCAGTCCTACGGTGCAGGGGTCCCGGCTCATTTTCAAGACCAGCAAGGAGTCCAGGTCATGGTGCAGGACGGGTGGATCACGGTCACTGGCTTGCATGAGAAGCGAGACCAGGTGCTATACCTGATTACGCGAGACGATTACCTGCTGCAGGCCGGCGGGCGAACCTGGAAACTGGCCGAAGTATTGCCGTTGGGGTCTTCGCTGGAGCTGTCGGTGGGCTGGTATCCCTGGTGGTACCGTTTTGCTGCCGGATTAAACGAGAGAGGAGTGACACAAGGTTGAGCCAAGAAATCAAAATGCCAAATGAAGAAGAGATTCGTGTGAATGAAAGCAAAGCCCAGGAAGTATTGCAGGAATACGACTTGGAAGCCGGTTATCGCAGATTTTCCAAAAAAGCGATGAGTCTGCTCGTTACAGGGATTGCGGTGGCTTTCGCCCTGTATCACATGTATGCAGCGTATGCGATTCCGCTTGTGACGCTAAAGCACCGTTCCTTGCATGTTGCGATCATTCTGTGTCTCATTTTTTTACTGTATCCTGGCTGGAAAAAGGCATCTCGTAAAACGCTGTCCCTGTTGGATGGGATTTTGGCTCTCGCAGCCTTGGGCACGGCTGGCTATATTTTTATCTATTACCTGGATATCGTGAATCGGGGCGGTATTCCCTCCACGCTGGATGTTGTGTTTGCGGTGATTACTTGTGTGTTAGTGTTGGAAGCGTCCCGCCGCGTTACCGGGTGGGAATTGACGGCGATGGCGGGAATTTTCGTGGCCTATGCCTACTTGGGGCCGTATTTGCCGGGAGATTTTGGTCACCGCGGCTACACATTTAGTGACATCGCCAACTACATGTATGTGACGACGGAAGGAATATTCGGTGATGCAATCGCGGTGTCGGCCTCGTTTATCATTTTATTCATCATTTTTGGAGCTTTCTTGACCAAGACGGGAATGGGGACGTTGTTCAATGATCTCTCCTTAGCACTGGCAGGGGGAACCAAGGGCGGTCCGGCAAAAGTGGGAGTGATTGCAACCGCTGTGCACGGATCGATCAATGGCTCTGCAGTCGCCAGCGTTGTGACTACCGGTTCCTTTACGATCCCGATGATGAAGCGGGTGGGCTATAAACCGGAGTTTGCTGCCGCAGTGGAAGCAACGGCTGCAGTAGGTGGACAGATATTGCCGCCCATTATGGGGGCTGCTGCTTTCATCATGGCGGAAACCTTGGGCGTCCCGTATATTTCGATTGTCATTGCGGCTGTGATTCCGGCGATCATGTATTACTTTGGACTGCTAGTGCAGGTTCATCTGCGTGCGGATCGAGACAATTTGCAAGGACTGAGCAAAAGTGAACTTCCGAAGATAAAGGACGTTGTCCGCGAGCGGGGACATTTGCTGATTCCTTTGGTATTGCTGGTTGTGCTTTTGATGATGGGCTATACGCCTACCCTTGTAGCAGTTGCTACCATTGTGGGGACGGTCATCATCGCGGGCTTGCGAAAATCAAGCCGAATGAGCTTTCGCGATATTGTGCAAGCGCTGGAGAACGGCGTTCGGGATTGTCTCGGGGTCGCAGCTGCGTGTGCCGCTGTCGGAATTACGGTAGGGGTTTTCAGCCTGACAGGATTGGGTCTGAAGCTGGCGAACATCATCTTGATGATGGGATCGGGTAGTTTGTTTATGACCCTCCTCTTTACGATGCTGGCTTCTATTATTTTGGGCTTGGGCCTGCCGTCCATTCCTTGCTATATCATCACTGCTACGATGGCGGCACCTGCATTATCCACTTTTGGCATTGATCCATTGGCTTCTCATTTGTTTGTGTTCTACTTTGGAGCCATCGCCAACCTGACGCCGCCGATTGCATTAGCCGCCTTTGCAGGGG
>DASQMM010000192.1:0-2591 GCA_035645495.1 Brevibacillus sp.
ATCGTTGCGAACAGCCGGCGGACCCTGTATCCAGCGCAACTGTGTCTTCACCTGATAAGCCGCTGAAACCCCCTCCACAATTTGCTCAAACCTCTCCCGAACCGTCGCTCTCGCATCCTCCTCGAACGTGCGGATGGTCCCGTCCAGGACGGCGTTCTCCGGAATCACGTTCCATGAGGTCCCGCTGTGAAAACGCGTGACGCTTACCACCGCTTGCTGCAGCGAACTGAGATTGCGGCTGACGATCGATTGCAGCGATGTAACGATCTGCGAAGCGGCTACGATAGGATCGACTCCGACTTCCGGTACGGCAGCATGTGTCCCCTGTCCCTTTACCTCCAGTACAAAACCGTCTGCAGCCGCCATCAATGGCCCCTCCTTGATGCCGATGGTGCCGACCGGCAAATCCGGTTTATTGTGCAGGCCCAAAATAGCCTTCACACCTTCCAGTGCCCCGCTCTCGATCACCTGCAGCGCACCGACAGCCTTTTCTTCCGCCGGCTGAAAAATCAATCTCACTTTGCCCTGAAGCTCGCTTTCCTTGTTTTTCAGCAAAATCGCTGCTCCCAGCAAGGCCGCCGTGTGAAAATCATGCCCGCACGCATGCATTTTGCCTTGATTGCGGGACGCGTAGGGAAGCCCTGTTTCCTCCTGGATCGGCAGCGCGTCAATATCGGCTCGCAGCGCGATGATCGGGCCGTTGTTCCCTTCTCCGATATCCGCAATCACTCCCGTGGCCAGCCCGTAATCCACGGTTTGTATCCCTGCTTCCGCGAGCCATTCCTGTAGCTTGGCTGTGGTCTTTCTTTCCTCTCCCGACAATTCGGGATACTGGTGCAGGTGGCGGCGATATTCCACCAATCTGTTCGCCAATTCCTCCGCACTGGTACGTGTATGAGCCAAATGTCCCATGGACCATTTCCTCCTTATTCCAAGCCCTTTACACGGCAGTCTGCTGCTGCAAATCCGCAATGGCCGCCTGCAAGAAAGCAAATGAATCCAGCCGTTTCTGAAAATCCTTGACCGCCGATGTCACGATAAATTCATTCACCCTGAATTTCTCCTTGGCAGCCAGCAGACCCGCTCGCACGGTTTCCTTCGAGCCCTTCAGAATCTTTGCTTCCAGCACCTCGATCGTGTATGCCTGCCCGGATTGTTTGCCGAATTCTTCCGCCTGTTCCACCGTGTTTAAGATAAAGCTCTTTCCGCTTGCCAGATGAACCTTGGTGAGCAGGATGTCCTTAGCAAGCTTCTCCGCCTCTTCGTCCGTTTCAGCTGTGATGACGGAAACCGCCAGAATCGGCTGCGGCTTCGTCCCTCGAAATGTGCGAAACTGATTACGGTAGGTATTGATCGCGATTTTTGCCGTATCCTCGTCACCGTTGATAAAAAGGGAAAAAACATAGGGCAAGCCCAGCTCAGCGGCGATTTCCGCACTGGCGATGCTGGTACCCAGCATGAATAGGTCTGCGGCTTTCACAGGAACCGGCGTGGCGCGAAGTCCATGGAGCGGATGCTCCTCCTCCAGCGAATTCGTGAGGAATTTTTCCACCTCTTTGATTTTTTCCTTGAGATCAGAACCTTCTGGGCCCCCTCCCTGGCGCAATGCCCGCGTGGAGAGAGGCAATCCCCCCGGTGATCGGCCTATTCCCAGATCGATGCGGCCCGGGGCAAGAGAAGCGAGAACATTGAAGTTTTCCGCTACTTTATACGGACTGTAATGCTGCAGCATCACCCCGCCGGAACCGATCCGAATGCGCTCGGTATGAGCAAGAAGATACGCGATCAGAACCTCTGGTGATGAACCAGCCACCAAGTCTGAATCATGGTGCTCTGACACCCAAAAGCGATGATAGCCGTGCTCTTCGGCAAATTTGGCGAGCTGTACGGTGCGATGCAAGGCCTCAGCCGCGGTCTCCCCCGGGAAAATCGGGCTTTGATCTAACAAGCTCAATTGGATCGTCATCTGAATCCCTCCCCTTTCATCAGAAAATCTGTTAAAAAGCTGGTACGACTGCGACGCCGTATTTTTCTTCGATGAATTTCTTCACTTCGGCACTTTGCAGAGCTGCATCCAGTTTTTTGATCTCTTCGCGGTTTTCGTCACCTTTGCGAACCACGATGACGTTGGCATAGGGAGAGTCCTTGTCTTCCCGGAATAGTGCGGAGTTGGGATCGAGCTTGGCTTCCAAAACCACATTGGTGTTGATCACTGCACCGTCCAGGTCGGGCAAAACTCTCGGCAGTGTCGCTGCTTCCGTCTCAATGAATTCCAGCTTTTTCGGATTTTCCGCTATATCTTTTGGTGTCGCCTCATAGTTGTTCAGGCCGTCCTTGAGCTTGATCAATCCTTGCTGCTGCAACAATACCAAAGCTCTGTACTCGTTGGAGGGGTTGTTGGGAATCCCGATTTTGGCCCCCTCCTTCAGTTCATCCTTAGAGCCCAGCTTCTGCGAATAGAAGCCGATCGGCTCGACATGAACCTTGGTTGTAACGGCAAAGTCGAAGCCTTTTTCCACGCTGACCGAATCCAAATAGGGTACGTGCTGGAAAAAGTTCGCGTCAATTTGCCCGTCTTTTAGGGCAGGGTT
>DASQMM010000193.1:0-3153 GCA_035645495.1 Brevibacillus sp.
AGCGCTTTCCGCTTGCCTTTTCGGTGTATACGCATAATCAATCCCTGACAGCGTCACGAAAGCGAGAAAATAGGTGAATGCGTTCAGGAGAAGGACCACATGAAGGCCGAACTGCCCGAGAAGAAGTCCTGCACATGCTCCTGCCAGAACGAGAGCGGTCTGATTCTCCACCTCCAACGCCGCATTGACCGCTTTGTACTGTTTTTGCTCAAAGATCTCTTGTACGAAAGCAGCCTGGGCAGGCTCATGTAGTTGAAACATAAACATCGTCGCCAAATAGAGAAGTACAAGCATCCACTCCTCGTAAGGCGCCCATAACCCCCAAGCCGCCAGGAAGAACAAAATCGCAAAACCTCCGAGCTGTTCAATCTGCAGCATGAGCTTCCGAGAATAGCGATCAATCAACGTTCCCACATAGGGTGCGATGAGGAGCGACAAGATAGCCGAAATCAACATGGTTGAACCAAGCACTCCGACTGTGCCGGTCGATTCGACCAAATACCACGATATTCCGATCATGGTCATGCCTTGACCAAATCCAGAAAACAAGTTGGAAAAAAATAATTTGCGAAAATGCCGATCTCCAAAAACGTTTCTCATACTCCACGCTCCTCTTTGCGTTCCTAGGGATTTTTAGTCCCTAATAAAAACGATAAGGAGCCTGCTTATGGATGAGGTTTTCCTCCAACCATAAACAGGCTCCCATCATTTCAATGGGCCGATCTCATTTTCGCTTCTAAAAGTATATCACTGTTGATCGTACCTTTGCAATATTTTGAAACCAATCCCTTTTCAAAAATCTCTTATTAAAAGGCAGAGAAAATTTACCAACAAACAATTGCCAAACAATTTTGAAAGCGTTATCATAATAATCAGAAAAACTGACAACTGATTCACTTTTCAGTTTTAAGAGCGCAACTACTTCTTTTCAGACAAAAGGTGATGCAAATGACGGAGCAAACTCCCGCGATGAAACAGCATAGCAAGACACCGGCGACGACGAAAGGCGCGAAGACGCGGCAGAAGCTGCTGAACGTAGCCGAAGAGGTTTTCGGGGCGAAAGGATACTTCGCAGCCTCCATCATTGACATTACCCAGCAGGCCAACGTCGCACAGGGAACCTTCTACAATTACTTTGAATCCAAGTACGAAATTTACGCGGAGCTCATCCGTCAATTAAGCCGGGATTTCCGCATCGAGATCAAGCAGGAGGTGGCTCAGGCGAAAAGCCAGCGCGAGGCGTTGGAGATCGGGATCCACGTCTTCCTCAAATGGGTGAAAAATCACCGCAATCTGTACAGTATCGTCCAGCAATCCGTGCTGGTAGATGAGCAATTGTACCGCGCCTATTACGAACGGCTGGCACAGGGCTACCTCAAAGGGCTGGAAGGCGCAATCGAGCGGGGCGAATTCAAAAACCTCAATCCCGAGACGGTAGCCTATTGCCTGATGGGAGTCACCTCCTTCATCGGGATGCGCTGGGTCTACTGGGAGGATAAAGAGGTGCCTGACGAGGTCGTGCAGGATGCCATCACCTTTATTTTTGAAGGGCTGGTACGCCAGGAAGGAAAGGATCAGAAGGGGGAGTAAGATGAACGGGATTGCGAACTGGATGGATAAGCGAGCCTTCATTACGCCCGACAGAATCGCACTCATCGATGAGAGTCGGCAGCTTACCTACCGAGAAATGAGCGCGGAAATCAACCGCTACGCTCACATGCTTGAAGTGAGGTACGAGCTGCAGCAAGGCGAACGCATCGGCATCTGGGCGACCAACAGCATTGAATACCTCATGCTGCTGTTTGCGATCGCCAAGCTGGGGTGCATTGCAGTCGTGCTCAATGTACGGCTCACACCTAGAGAGCTTGAATATCAGCTCAATGACAGCGGATCACGGCTGCTGATTGTCGAGACTTCTTTTCGACAGGAAGCGGAATCCATCCTCGCGAACACCGGGGTTCAGCAGGTACTCTGGTTCGATCAGGGAGAAGGTTCCTGCCACCAGCTACCTGAGCAGGCGTCCGCGTATCCGAGCGATTTGCTGATAAGGGAGGGGGTTGCCGGAGACACTCCCTTCATCATCTGCTATACATCAGGCACCACAGGAAAGCCCAAAGGGGCGGTGCTCACCCAGGAAAACATGTTCTGGAACGCTGTTAACAACGTGCTGGCACTCGATCTCACCTCATTTGACAAATCCCTCACCTTATTGCCGATGTTTCATATCGGCGGGATCGGACTGTTCGCTTTGCCGACGCTTTTTGCCGGAGGGACAGTCATCGTGCCTCATCGCTTTGACCCGGCAAAAACGCTGCAACTCATCGAGGAACATCGTGTGACGATCGTCATGGGCGTACCAACGATCTATGATTTTATTCGGAAAAGTCCCAATTTTCCAACTTCCAATCTCGATTCGATCCGCTGGTTTTACTGCGGAGGAGCGCCTTGTCCGCATGAGTTGATTCAAAGCTATTTGGATCGCGGGGTCCCGTTCGCCCAAGGCTTTGGCATGACGGAAACAAGCCCGACCGTATTTATGACTTCACGCGAGGATTACGGCCGCAAGATTGGTTCAATCGGCAAGCCAGTGATGTTTTGCGACATCCGTGTCGTAGATGAAGGGGGAGAGGATGTCGGGCCCGGGGAAATCGGCGAGCTGTGGATCAAGGGCGGCAACGTCATGCAGGGGTATTGGAATCGGCCGGTGGCGACAGCCGAATCGTTTCGCGATGGATGGCTCTTGACTGGCGATCTGGTGACACGGGATGAGGAGGGCTTCGTCACCATCATCGGCCGTAAGAAAGACATGATTATCTCCGGCGGCGAAAACATCTATCCCCTGGAAGTGGAGCAGGTAATCAGCCAATTGCCAGCTGTTGATGAAGTGGCCGTGGTAGGAGTTGCGGACGCGAAATGGGGAGAGGTTCCGGTAGCGGCGATCGCCGTCAAAACGGGACATGAGCTTCGTGAAGATGATGTGAAGCAATACTGCCAAAAGCGGCTGGCCAAGTACAAGGTGCCTGTGAGGATAGATTTTGTCAAGGCTCTCCCCAAGAATGCAACCGGAAAAATCGACAAAAAAACGATCAAAGCAGATTTTATGAAGGAGGAACAGCATGGCTAAGTACGAGATCGGACAGACAGCTTCTTTCA
>DASQMM010000194.1:0-2370 GCA_035645495.1 Brevibacillus sp.
ATCATCGCCAACGTCTTCGCCGGAGAGCGTGGCGCAGCCCGCGATGTGGTATTGCTCAATGCGGGGGCGATCCTTTATCTCTCCAACCGGGCGAGAACGATTGAGGAAGGCGTGATCCGAGCGGCAGAATTGATCGATGAAGGCCACGTAGCCAGCAAGTTGGACCATATTCGCCAGATTGCAGGAGGGATGATTCATGCTTCGTAAAATTGTCGAGCAAAAAATAGAAGAGGTTAACCGCTTGAGACAAGAGCACACGATCGGGACATTACTTGGAGAAGCCAGGCAGGCTCAGCCGCCACGGGGATTTCGTCAGGCCTTGGAGACGAGCGCTCGCCCTGTAAGCGTCATAGCAGAGGTGAAAAAAGCGTCCCCCTCCAAAGGATTGATTCGGGCCGACTTTGCACCGGTAGAGATCGCCCGTGCCTATCAAAAGGCAGATGCCGAATGCTTATCGGTACTGACCGACGAAGTCTTTTTTCAAGGGCATCTCTCTTATCTGAAGGACATTCGTGCAGCGGTAGATCGTCCGCTTCTTCGCAAGGATTTTCTCATTGATGAGCTTCAGGTCGTAGAGGCGAGGGCGGCAGGGGCGGACTGCATCCTGCTGATTGCCGCGATTCTGGAGGGACCTCAGCTTCGAGCGTTGAACCAGGCGGCAGAAGAATTGGGCATGGACGTTCTGATTGAGATCCATGACCGGGCAGAGTGCGACATGGTTTTCCGCCATACGACGCCGAAGCTGCTCGGCATCAACAATCGGGATCTGCGTACATTTCAGACTGATCTGAATGTTACGCGTGAGCTGATCAAAGAGCTGCCTCCTTCCTTGACAGTGGTGAGCGAAAGCGGCATCGGGGCGCCGGAGGATGTGGAAAATGTACGGCGAAGCGGTGCGCGGTCGATTTTGGTCGGAGAACATTTTATGAGGCAGCCTGATGTGACAAAAGCAGTCTGCGACCTCGTCGGAAGGACAGCCGAGAAACCGTCGGGGGTGCCGAAATGACCCTGGTCAAAATATGCGGTATCAAAAACGAACAAACGCTTGGGGTATTGTCTGAATGTGGAGTTGATTACGCCGGATTTGTCTTTGCTCCAAGCAAGCGCCAAGTAACGGCTGCTGCAGTGGGGGAAATGCTGCAGGCGGTTCCACAGCATCCGCCTGCGGTGGGCGTTTTCGTCAATCCGACGCTGGAGGAATTGACGCAAGTGCTGGCAGAAGCGCCGCTTGCGGTCGTTCAATTGCATGGACAGGAGACTCCGGCATTTTGCCAAGAGGTCAAGGAGCGGTTTTCCCTGCCTGTCTGGAAGGCGATGGCGGTAGGAAAAGAAGGAGACACGGCTGATCGGTTGGCAGCGTACGCGGCCACAGTAGACGCCTTTTTATTCGATACTTACGATCCTGCTCTGGCAGGTGGGACGGGCAAACGTTTTACCTGGGAAGAGATTCCGGAGCTTCGGGCAGCTTGCCAGGGGGTCACGGAGGTCATCGCTGGAGGAATCCATGCGGGAAATGTGACAGAACTGATTGCGCGTTACCAACCTACGGTTATTGATCTGTCCAGCGGTGTGGAGACAGATGGAGAAAAAGATTCAGGGAAAATCAGAGAACTGATGGAGAGGGTGAAGGGACATGGCTGATGTACAAACAACAGCAGCAAGAATCGTTCCGGACGAGAAGGGACGATTCGGGGAATACGGGGGAAAATTCGTTCCGGAGACACTGATGAATGCGTTGATGGAGCTGGAACAAGCCTTTGAAGAAGCGCGGAACGATCCAGCCTTCCGGGAAGAGCTGTATGGATTGCTGACGGAATATGCGGGAAGACCGACGCCGCTTACGTATGCGGAACGGCTGACGGAGGAATTGGGCGGGGCGCGCATCTACCTGAAGCGCGAGGACCTCAACCACACCGGTGCACACAAGCTTAACAATGCGCTTGGGCAAGGCTTGCTCGCGAAGCGCATGGGGAAGAAGTCGATCATTGCGGAAACGGGAGCGGGCCAGCATGGAGTAGCGAGTGCTACGGTAGCAGCCAAGCTGGGACTGACCTGTCAGGTTTTCATGGGCGAAGAAGATATTCGCCGCCAGTCCCTGAATGTTTTTCGCATGAAACTGCTTGGCTCTGAAGTGATTCCGGCTGTATCAGGCTCTCGCACCCTCAAGGATGCGACGAACGAAGCGATTCGCCACTGGGTATCGCATGTAGATGAAACCTTCTACGTCATCGGCTCTGTCGTAGGACCGCATCCATATCCATACATGGTGCGTGAATTCCAAAAAATCATCGGGGAGGAGACGCGCAGCCAGATTCTCGACATGCTGGGCAATCTGCCTGATGAAGTGATCGCTTGTGTCGGAGGCGGCAG
>DASQMM010000195.1:0-2069 GCA_035645495.1 Brevibacillus sp.
CCTTTTTGCTGTGTTGCGCCAAGTGGCTTACGTAAGCCAGACTTTCTTCCGGATGGCGAACCGCCCGCCATTTTCCGCTGCGCACGTCTTCCTCCGTAATGATGGTGAAAGGCGCGGGATTCTGTCCGGACTCGTCATGCCACCAGCCCGGATGAAAGATCTGTTGCGGCTGGTGAGTGTCCAAGGAGACGGCCACCTGCGTGATTCTATCCATATGATCATACAAAAAACTTGCCGCGCGCAGGACGTCCTGATGAGAGCCCGGTACACCCAGCTCTCCTAGCTCCATGAAATCATTTTGCATATCGATGGCGAGGAACAATGTTTTGCTCTTATCGTGTTCGGCGGCTGGGATGATCTCCTCTGTGGCAAGTGCCAACAACTGATTGAGACGCATCTGCGACACCTGCCCGATCGCTGATTCCGTACATATCTCATGAAAAGGCGTCTTCATGCTCGTACACTCCTTTCGATGAAGCTGCTCTTATTATGTATTTAAGCCAAAATGGGCGAAACATTCAATACACTGTCCCATAAGTTCTCCAGAAGTTCCAAAATAGTAACAGAAAAAACCATTGTAATGACCAATAGTTATGTTAGATTGATACAATGAAAGAAAGTGAAAAGGCGTGAACAAGGTGAAATCAATTCGCATGCTGACGATCGTATTCGGCCTGCTAGTCCTGCTGATATCGGGGTGGATGTGGCCGGGGCTGCCATTTGCCCAAAAAGGCACGGAGCTGGCAGACGACACAAGCGGCTATACCAGGCTACTGCCAGGAGAGCTTTTTATCCGGGAGCATCTGACGAATACGGACCATACCCTGAAGACCAATTTGCAGCCTGCTGAACCAGACGACGCCAATATTGCCCAAGGCGAGGAATCCCTCTCAGAGTCGCTCGGCTTGTGGATGCTGTACGCTTTTGAAAAAGGGGACTCTGGCTTGTTTGCGCAAAATGTGAAAGTCCTTCAGAAGCATTTTTACCAGAATGGCTGGATCGTCTGGAAAACGGGCGGCGATCATCCCCAGGTGACGACGAACGCTTTGGTGGATGATCTGCGGGTCGCCGAAGCTTTGTATCTCGCCGGAGAAAAGTGGAAAGAGAAATCGTATATCCAAATGGCAAATGAAATCGCAGACAGCATCGGAAAGCATCAGATCCGAGACGGGATGCCGGTTGATTTTTACGATCGGCAGCACGGCGTGAATAGCGATACATTGACACTTTCTTACCTGAATGCTGCGACTCTTCACAAGATGCGGGAACAAGGAAGGCTTGAAGAAGAACTGGATGGGCAGGCATTTGCCTTTTTGCAGAATCTCCCGACGGAGAACGGCTTTTTCCCCTTCTCCTATCATCTTCCCAGCAAGCATTTCACGTACCAGCGTGAGGTGAATCTGATCGACCAATTATATGTTGCCCTGCATCGTGCACAGGCAGGCATTGCCTCACCGGAATTGTGGGCGTTTTTGAAGGAGGAATTCGCCCGCCGACAGCTTTTGTTCGGGAGATATGATGCTGTTACGAAGCAGCCTCTGGTCCAGTACGAATCTCCTGCTGTGTACGGCTTGGCAATCGAAACCGCAATCGAACTGGGTGATGCTGATTTCGCTGTAGAATTGTACGAGAGGATGACTCGCAAGCAGATTCGCCGTCCCGAGAGCCAGTTTTATGGCGGGTATATCGATATGAGCCGGATGGATACCCACTCCTTCGACAACCTGATTCCGCTTTTGGCTGAAAGGAGGCTCTTCAATGAAGGGATTCTCCAATAGAAAGGGAAGATTCATCGCGTATCAGACGGTCTTCCTGTTTTTTCTTCTGTTTCTATCTTGGTATGCTTTAGACTTGCCAGCCATTCCTCTCGTACAAGCCGTGCTGTTGGGCGTTTCACTTATCATCGGTTTGGTCGGCATTTTCTTCGGGCTGTTGGCCAGTCTGGGTCTCAGCCTGTTGGCCTTGTTTCTGTTTGGGAGTTTGTTGATCTGGGGGATGGTGGCGAACTGGAGCTTCCCATTATCCGTTCTGGAGATCGCCGTATGGATGCTGATCTTTCTGGCGGCGGC
>DASQMM010000196.1:0-4567 GCA_035645495.1 Brevibacillus sp.
GGCAATTGTAAATGCATCTGATCAAAACTTTACCCAGGAAGTAGGGCAAGGTACCGTCCTGGTTGACTTTTGGGCACCTTGGTGCGGCCCTTGCAAAATGATCGCGCCTGTCCTGGAGCAAATCGACGGTGAAGTGGGCTCCCAACTTAAAATCGTAAAAGTAAACGTCGACGACAATCCTGAGTCTGCAGGCCGTTTTGGCGTCATGTCTATTCCGACATTGATCGTGTTCAAAGACGGTCAACCGGTAGACAAAATCATCGGGTTCCAACCAAAAGAAGCATTGATGGCAACAGTGGGCAAACATCTGTAAGACGCCACATAGACGGAAATGTATCGAACGGACAGCATTTGCTTGAATAAGGCAAATGCTGTTTTTCTTTTCCCAAACGTGTTACGATGATGGGTGGAAAGTTGCGAAAGGAGGGGGCAGCCGTGAATCGCTCCTTGAAAGACAAGTTGGGTGTACTGCCTGAAAAACCGGGCTGCTACCTGATGAAAAACGCTGCTGGTGAAATCATCTACGTAGGAAAGGCGAAGGTGTTGAAAAACCGTGTTCGCTCCTACTTTACCGGAAGCCATAATGGAAAAACACAGCTTTTGGTCAGTGAAATTACTGATTTTGAATATATCGTTGTATCGTCCGCGATTGAGGCACTGGTTCTGGAGTGCAACCTGATCAAGCAGCACAATCCTCGCTACAATGTGATGCTTCGCGACGATAAGACGTATCCCTACATCAAAATTACAAATGAAAAAGAGCCACGACTGGAGATCACGCGCAAGGTGTTGAAGGACAAGGCCCGTTACTTTGGTCCCTACCCAAATGCTGGCGACGCAGGAGAAGTGAAGAAGCTGCTGGACCGCCTGTATCCGCTGCGCAAATGCAAAACGATGCCGAAGCAGGTTTGTCTGTATTACCATCTGGGCCAATGTCTGGCTCCCTGCGTGTATGAGGTGGCCGAAGAGGAAAACCAGCGAATCGTGGAGGAAATCGCCCGTTTTCTGGACGGCGGTCATGAAGCGATGAAGCAGGAACTGACGGCCAAGATGAATCAAGCAGCAGAGAACATGGAGTTTGAGCGGGCGAAGGAATACCGGGATCAGATCAAAAGCATCGAAGCCGTGATGGAGAAGCAGAAGGTGACGATGGCCGACACAGTGGACCGGGACATCATCGGCTTCGCGGTAGACAAGGGCTGGATGTGCATTCAGATTTTTTACATGCGCCAGGGCAAAATGATCGAACGGCAAACGACGTCTTTTCCTTACTATGGGGAGGAAGCAGAAGACTTCATGTCCTATGTGGGTCAATTCTACTATGACAAGCAAAATGCGCTGCCCAAGGAGATCCTGCTGCCCGAGGAAAGCGATCCCGAGTTGCTTGCCCAGTGGCTCGGAATCAAGGTCCATGCGCCGAAACGCGGCAAGAAGCGGGAGCTGGTGCAGATGGCGAGTGAAAATGCGCGAATTGCGCTGCAAGAGAAATTTGCCCTAATGTCCAAGGATGACGCGCGGACTGTCCAGGCGGTGCATAATCTGGGGCATATTCTCGGAATCAAAACGCCGCACCGAATCGAAGCGTTTGACAACTCCAATATCCAGGGTACGGAGCCTGTCTCTGCCATGATTGTCTTTACGAATGGACGTCCCGACAAAAAAGAGTACCGCAAATTCAAGATCAAAAGCGTCGAAGGGCCGGACGATTACGGCTCGATGCGGGAAGTCATCCGCCGCCGCTATTCCCGTCTGCTGAAAGAAAATCAGGAGATGCCTGACCTAATCGTCATTGACGGAGGCAAAGGACAGATCAGTGCAGCCATGGATGTGCTGGAAAACGAGCTTGGCTTGTACATTCCGGTCTGCGGCTTGGCGAAGGACGACAAACACCGGACTGCCCAACTGATGTACGGCGATCCGCCAGAAGCGGTGGAACTGAGGCGAGACAGCTATGAATTTTACCTACTGCAGCGCATTCAGGACGAAGTGCACAGGTTTGCGATCACGTTTCATCGGCAGTCGCGGACCAAGACGATGCTATCCTCCCAGCTCGATGAAATCCCTGGAATCGGAGAAAAACGCAGAAAGCTGCTGTTTACTCATTTCGGCTCACTGAAAAAGATGCGTGAGGCAAGTGTCGAGGATTTTCGTCAGCTCGGAATCGGCGACAAACTGGCCCGCGAGATCATCTCGCATCTGCGCAAGCTGGAAACGTGATCAAACGAGGGAAAAGGAAAAAGCCATTGAACCCTGCCAGGCAGCATGTTATAATGCCATTCAAACAGAATAGTTGACCTCACTTCCCCAAAGGAGTGAGGTAGAGGCGCGAAAACCATGAGTACCTCCCAGAGATCGGGTATCTATGAAGGGCAGGAAAAGGGGAATTCGCCGAAGTGTGAAGAGCAACCCGTGCTTTTCATGCTGGGCTTGCGTTGAACAAGCGCAGGACTGTCATCCAGGCAATGGCCAGTTGCTGGATGGAGAGCTATCTCACGGTGTGACAGTGTGAGTGATGAATGGTTTTTTCCGATCATCTCTTGCAGTCTGTCCGCGTGTATTGGGAAGGGGGAGCCCGTATGTCGAAACCATAGACAGCGACAGGTGAATTCCTCGTCGGTGTCTTTTTTGTATATCTGGAAAACATAAAAGAAAAAGAGAAACCAAACATAGAGAGAAAAACATGTGGATATGAGAATAGGAATAGGAGAGAAGTGCCATGGGATTGATCGTGCAGAAATACGGAGGTACTTCCGTAGGAACTATTGAACGAATTTTGCGAGTAGCTGATCGGATTATCGCAAACAAAGAAGCAGGTCACGACATGGTGATCATTTTGTCCGCGATGGGAAAATCGACGGACGTGCTGATCGACATGGCGAAAGAAATTACGCCTTACCCTTCTGAACGGGAGATGGATATGCTGCTGACCACGGGGGAGCAGGTATCTATCGCTTTGCTGTCCATGGCCTTGCACCAAAAGGGGTATGATGCGATTTCCCTGACTGGCTGGCAGGCAGGAATTACGACCGAATCGATTCATGGTCGGGCACGGATCAAAGAGATCGACCCAACCCGGATTCGCGCGGAACTAAACCGCGGACGCGTCGTGATCGTGGCCGGTTTCCAGGGGATAAGCGACACAGGAGAGATCACCACCTTGGGACGTGGCGGATCAGATACGTCTGCCGTGGCCTTGGCGGCTAGCCTGCAGGCCGACAAATGCGAGATTTTCACTGATGTCGCAGGTGTGTATACCGCAGACCCGCGCGTGGTTCCGGCGGCAAGCAAGCTGGATCGCATCTCCTATGACGAGATGCTGGAGTTGGCTAATCTCGGCGCCGGTGTCCTTCACCCGCGATCTGTAGAGGCAGCCAAGAAATACAAGGTGAAGCTGGTGGTTCGCTCCAGTTTTACCTCAGAAGAAGGCACCTATGTAGAGGAGGTTCCCGATATGGAAACAGGAAGAGTAGTAAGCGGCGTCGCCCACGATGACGAGGTGGCCAAGATTACCGTGGTCGGTATGGCTGCAAAGGTCGGAACCCTGTCCCGACTGTTCAATACACTGGCGGATCATCGGGTAAACGTAGACATCATCATCCAAAGCTCCTACGATTCCGATGTGACGAATATTTCTTTCACGGTGGCAGCAGGAGATTTGAAGCATGCTTTGGATACCTTGGCGCAAAATCAGGCGGAACTTGGCTTTGAAAAAGTGGACTACGAAGAAGGCTTAAGCAAAGTATCCATCGTAGGATCCGGCATGGTGAACAACCCTGGTGTGGCTGCGGAGATGTTTCGTGTGCTGGCTGAGGAGCAGATTACCATCAAAATGGTGTCGACCTCCGATATCAAGGTATCCTGCGTCATCCCGGCAGATTTGACAGAGCTTGCGGTGCGCAGCCTGCATACGGCTTACGGTCTTGACGTGGCGGAGGCTGCAGTGGTACACGGTTCGTAGATGATCATAGCGGGCAGCCCCCCTCTTCGCATCGGGAGAGGGGGGCTTTCACGGTCAGAAGCTGACGTGGATCTGTACGCTTCCCTTCTGTCCCAGCTCCATCTGCACAAGGGTTTCTTTGCCTCGCCATTCTTCTATCGCTCCCGCTATGACGCCGCATTCCAGGGAAAGGGTACGGCTGAGGCGCTCCTGTGACATATAGGGATAGATGGTGTGAGAGAGGGAATAATGGAGGTGTTGCTCGGATTCCTTCAACAGGTCGAGCTGTCCTAGGCCCAACCGGATAAAAGGCAGAATAATGCCATTGGCAGATTGAATCGGTATCTTTCGTCCCATATTCTTTCCGACCCAATAGAGGATCGGGCTTTCGCTTTCTCCCAGCAGGGTCTGGGTCAGCGTCTCACGTAATAGATGGTAGCCGAGATAGGGCATATTCATCCGTTCCGCATAGGCGATCGATGCTGTCGGCAGCAAGGCACTCAATTGATCGGTTACTTTCACTCTACTTCCCCTCCTGTCCCTAATAGACTATGATGGAAGGGGAGCGGACATGCCATTTTGATAGAGGAAAAATAACGGGTTCAGTTTCGTTTATTCTATCAATGGATT
>DASQMM010000197.1:0-1837 GCA_035645495.1 Brevibacillus sp.
TGATAGAACGAATCCAGCACCTTTACCCAGTCCGTGATCCCCTCCTCCACGGCATCCAGACCTGATTCCATTTTTGCCGTGAATTCTACGTCGAGGATCTCCGGGAAGAATTCCTCCATCAGTGTAATGATGATTTCGCCAAGTTCAGTAGGGACAAACCGCTTCTCTTCCAGTGCGACATAGCCTCGTTTCTGAACGGTTTCAAGCGTTGGCGCATACGTGGAAGGGCGCCCGATTCCCAGTTCCTCCAGAGTCTTGACGAGTCGAGCCTCCGAATAACGCGGAGGTGGTTGAGTGAAGTGCTGATTCGGTTCCAATTCACGAGATTCCAGAACCTGACCTTCCTCGATCGGCGGCAGGAAGCTTTCCTCTTCCGTGCCATCATCATTTCCTTCAATATATACTTTCATAAAGCCCGGGAATTTTACCTTGGATCCCGTAGCCCGGAAGATAACTCCTCCCGCCTCAATATCTACGCTCATGGTATCCAATACAGCAGATGCCATTTGACTGGCGAGGAAACGCTCCCAGATTAATCGATACAAACGAAGCTGGTCACGCGACAGAAATTGTTTGATCTCATCCGGTGTACGACTCACAGATGTCGGACGAATCGCTTCGTGGGCATCCTGAGCATTTTCTTTCTTGGCTTGGACGCGAGGTTCAGTCAAGATGTAGTCTTGGCCATACTTTTCGAGTATGTAGTCTTTCGCTTCCTTTTGTGCAGTCTCGGAGATGCGTGTCGAGTCGGTACGCATATACGTAATCAAACCGACTGCGCCTTCCTTGCCGCCTACATCGATCCCCTCGTACAGCTCTTGCGCGATTCGCATGGTCTTGGCCGTACGGAAGTTCAATTTGCGGGCTGCTTCCTGCTGCAACGAACTGGTGATGAATGGGGCTGCCGGGTTGCGTTTGCGCTCCCGTTTGGTCACTTTCTTCACGGTAAAGGGCTGGTCTTTGATTTTCTCGAAGACCTGCTTCACATCGTCTTCAGAGGAAAGCTCCACCTTCTCTTCCCCATATCCATAAAACTTAGCCTCAAATTCTTTGCCGTTGCTCAACAGCTTGCTTGCGATTGTCCAGTATTCTTCTGGAACGAACTGCTGTATCTCGCGTTCACGATCGATGATTAACTTTACGGTCACAGATTGAACGCGTCCTGCGCTCAAGCCTTTTCGTACCTTTTTCCACAGGATCGGACTGATGTTGTATCCGACTAGCCGATCCAGAATGCGCCGTGCCTGCTGGGCATTGACCAGATCCATGTTTATGTGGCGTGGATGCTTGAACGCCTCTTTGATGGCATCCTTGGTAATCTCGTTGAAAACGACGCGCAACGGCTGGCTCATGTCCAAGCCCAGGTATTGCGCCAAATGCCAGGCAATTGCTTCCCCTTCGCGATCCGGGTCAGCCGCCAGATAGACTTTTTTTACTTTTTTTGCAGCGTCCTTCAGGCTTTTTAATACGTCACCTTTGCCGCGAATGGTTATGTATTTCGGTTCGAAAGACCGTGTCACGTCCACTCCCGTTTGGCTTTTAGGAAGGTCTCGCACATGGCCCATTGATGCTTTTACAATATATTTGCTGCCGAGGTATTTCCCGATGGTTTTCGCTTTCGCAGGGGATTCTACGATTACGAGCGTGTCAGCCATTTTTTTCCTCCCCTTTTAGTAAGGAATCTCCCCTATTATTAATGATGCTAATTAGATTTGTCAAACACTTGAACGCGCAATAGCGCATCAGATTGACAATGGGGACCTATCGACGGGCATAATACCCACCTGGGAGACTGGCAATATGCCCTTTCGCCTCCAATACTAGAAGTGTCTGATTC
>DASQMM010000198.1:0-4497 GCA_035645495.1 Brevibacillus sp.
AAACAAAGACACGCCCATCACCGCCTGATCGATCATGGTCCCCCTGCGCCGGGCCGCCATGATCCCGATCGGAATGGCAATCAGGATCGCGATGATCTGAGCCAAAATCGCGACAGATACGGTAGGACCCAGGTGTTCCCAAAACGTCTGGGTGACGGGTACATCCGAAAAATACGATCGGCCCAAATCACCCTGTACGACATTGGCAAGCCAATGGAAGAACTGAACGACAAGCGGGAGATCCAGGCCGAGCTGCGCTCTCAACTCGGCTATCTCCTTCTCCCCTGCCTCATCGCCCAGCATGACCGCCGCCGGGTCGCCTGGCGTGAGGTGAACAATCAGGAAAACTACGACGGCTACTACGGCCAGGATGGGCAGCATGGAGAGAAGACGTTTCAGGATGTATCCACTCACACCAAGCTACCTCCCTACTTTTTCGTCGTACTTACATTCCATAAGATTGGTCCGATGACGTCCTGCAGTCCTTGGATATGATTGGCCACAGCAGCCATGTTCACGCGGTTACCCAGTTTAATGACCGGCAGTTCCTGCCACACCAAAGCTTGCAGTTGATCCACCAAAGGCTTGGCTTCGGCGATGGACGGTGCACTCTGAATCTCATCCAGCAGCTTGTCGATCTCCGGACTGTTTGTCCAGCCGGGATAGCCGCCGCGAGAATCCAAGAATGGCAACTGATGCAAGGTCGGACGAACAGCAAAGCCGACAACGAAGAAATCCCATACCTTTTCATCCTTGCGTCGCTCCTGCATCGTCGGCCAGTCGTATACATCCAGCTTGGCATTCAATCCGATGGCTTGGAGCTGCTGCTGGGCCACGACTGCTGCATTGTAATAATCGGGGTAGTCACGGGTTACCAGAATCGTCACTTCTTCCCCTTTGTAGCCGGATTCAGCCAAAAGCTGCTTGGCTTTCTCCAAGTTGTGCTGATTGTATTCTTCTTTCCCAGCCTGGCTGTGCCAGTCGGATTGATTCGGCAACGCCAATCCGGAATCGAGAGTGTAATAGCGTGAATCCCGATAAGCCGAGATGAGGATTTCCTCGATGTCCAATGCCGCATTGACGGCTTGACGCGCCTTTCCATTACTGAAGAGGCCTGATTTTTTGTTGAACACAAACGTTGTCATTCCACCCTCGCTGACAAAACTGCTCACATCTGGCGAGTTCTCGATCTGCTCCGCGTTGTCAAACGGGATGCTGAAGGCGATGTCGTACTCCCCTGTCGTAATTCCAGCCACGCGCGTTGATTCATCCGTGACATAGTGGAAGTACAGGTCATCTACTAGCGCTTCCTTTTTACCTCCCAATCCGTCACTTGCTTCAGTACGAGACGAATAGTCCTGATATTTTTTCAGATGTACGTATTGGTCCTGCTTCCATTCCTCCAGTTGAAAGGGGCCTGTCCCAATAAAGGTTTTGACGGCCTCTACGCCGCTCTCCTCGATGACTTCCTTCGGCATAATCGCCGGGAACGGAGCCGTGTCCGCTAAAATATGTAAGGTCAATAGGGAAGGCTTTTGCAGTGTCAAAACTACCGTACTTGGATCTTTCGCAGTAAACGCAGCTCCGGACAGATTGGCTTTCCCTTGTGTCGAAACCTTCAGCCATTTATTCATGGAAGCGACCACGTCGTCTGCGGTCATTTCCTTGCCGTTATGGAATTTGACACCTTTGCGCAGCGGGAAAGTAATGGACAAGCCATCATGGCTCACCTCGTAGGATTCTGCGAGCATCGGCACCACTTCGTACTTGCTGTTCAGAGTCACCAGCGGCTCAAAAATCTGCCTGGCGATATCTTTGGTCGATGCATTGGTCGTCGTGTGCGGGTCAAGTGTAGCTGCCTTGGCCGGATAGGCAATGTTGATGACGCCTCCTGATGTCGGGCTATCCGCTTGGGCGGATATGCCTTGAGCTTGCGTTGATCCGGAACCGGCATTCCCCTCGCCAGTATTTCCACCCGTCGTCTGGCTGCCGCATGCTGTCAAGGCAAAAATACTTGCCAGTAATACGGGCAACAGCTTCTTTTTCAATGATGAATCCGTGACTAGGCTTCTTCTTTTTTTCATGATAGCTCCCCCTTTTGTGAATCCTTCTTCGTCCGGTTAATTCGAGAGGTTGTGCGTGGAATGGTTATTGACTAAAATAATCCTTAAATACCAATCTGTCAAGTCGGAATTAATGAAAAAATTAAAACAAACAACGCCCAAATCCGTAGATTCAGGCGCTGTCTGTCTGTTTAGCCAACATATATGTGTTTTAATGATTGAGAATCCCAACGCGGGCTTCCGAGGCGACCAGGTTCTTCGCTTCCTCACAGCCTTCCTTCCAAAGAAGGTAGCGGATACTGTCCGCCAGGGCCTCCCAGCTGGCTTCGATGACGTTGGTAGAGACGCCGACAGTGCTCCATTTTTCCCCATTGCAGGCGGATTCGATTAGTACGCGGACTTTCGCGGCCGTTGCACCATTTTCGTCTAGTACACGTACCTTATAGTCAGTCAGATGCATCTTGGAGATACATGGGTAGTATCCTTCCAGTGCTTTTCGCATGGCATTGTCCAATGCGTTAACTGGTCCATTGCCATCCGCTGCCGTATGGACGATTTCTGTATTGACATGAATCTTCACAGTCGCCTCAGACGTGATCGCGTGTGAAGCTGATTTCTCCATGAGAATTTTGAAGGAATCAAGGGAAAACAGGTTTTTCAGCTTTCCGGACGCCTCCAGCAGCATCAACGTAAGCGACGCTTCCGCTCCTTCGTACTGGTAGCCCTGGAACTCGCGCTCTTTGATCGTCTTGATGATTTCACGCGCTTCTTCACGCTCCAGAGAGAGGTCGATCCCCAGCTCTTCCATTTTCGCCTGAAGGTTGCTCTGTCCTGCCAGTTCCGAGACCAGTACACGCCGCTTGTTGCCGATCTCCTCCGGCTCGATATGCTCGTAGGTTTTCGGATCGCGCAAGACCGCGCTGACGTGGATGCCTCCTTTGTGGGCAAACGCGCTGTTGCCGACAAAAGGCTGGTTGTTCGGCAGCGTCATGTTGGCAATCTCCGCTACATACCGCGAAAGCTGTGTCAACTGCTGAAGTTGATCGCTGCTGACGCAGGAATACCCCAGCTTCAATTGCAGGTTCGGTACGACGGATATCAGGTTGACGTTGCCACAGCGCTCTCCGATGCCATTGATCGTGCCTTGCACTTGCGTCGCACCCGCTTGAACCGCTGCCAGCACGTTGGCGACGGCGACCCCACTGTCGTTGTGCGGGTGTATGCCGAGCGGTACCTGAAGGCTTTTTAATACAGCCTTCACGATATCGTAGATTTCCGTCGGAAGGCTTCCTCCGTTGGTATCACACAGGACGATCCAATCAGCTCCGGCCTGTTCCGCAGCCTGCAATACCTGCATGGCATAGGCGGTATTGGCTTTGTAGCCGTCGAAAAAGTGCTCCGCCAGGAAGAGCGTGGTCAAGCCCTGCGATTTCAGATACGATACAGAATCGCCTACCATCCGCAGGTTTTCCTCCAAGGTGGTCTTGAGTGCGTCCGTGACATGCATATCCCATGACTTGCCAAAAATAGCCGCCGCTTTTACACCACTTTCGATCAGCGCTCGCAGATTGTCATCCTCTTCTGCCGCCACATGAGGTCGACAGGTGCTGCCAAACGCGGTGATTTTCGCGTGCGTTAGAGGGACTTCCCGTATCCGCTCAAAAAAAGCCATGTCCTTGGGATTGCTCCCTGGCCAACCACCTTCGATAAAATCAATCCCAAACTGATCCAGCCGCAATGCAATTTTTATTTTGTCTTCCACTGACAAGCTGATTCCTTCACCCTGCGTTCCGTCACGCAGCGTCGTATCGTACAGATACACTTTTCTCTCCATGTGTCTCCACCCCATACGAGATCGTTTTTTCTTTTTTCAGAATAATCTTACCATTTAAACTCCTGAACAATAGACAGTATAACATAGCCCAAAAGGAAAGGAAATGCGGGAGGAGACGGAAAATCCGCCCTCCCTTCTTATGTCCATCTGCTGTGGACAAAATCAGCCGTCAGCCGGATCGCTTCCTCCAATTGAGGTGTGCTTCCCGCAAATGGATGACGCGCGTTAAAGGTATGGTCTGCCCCGTCGATCCAGTACAATTCACTGTTCTTAGCGGCTGCATGCAGCCGTTCTGCCCCTTTTACCAATCGGGCAAAATCCTCACGTCCCTGGATGATACGCAATGGCTGATCCATCTTCGCTACTTTGTCCAGCAGATCGTATTCTTGTCGATGGCTGTCCACGTCGTCGATGACGACACGGGTAATCGGCATCTGCTGCCCTGTACGTGCATTGGGGATGTAGCCGACACCATGCTGCGCGATTTCGGCACGCAGCTTCTCATCGAACAGGTTGACATCGGCGACACCGTTCCAGGTAAGGATTCCTGTCACGAGTGGATTTCCTGCCCCGAATAGAATGGCATCTGCCTCACCTTTG
>DASQMM010000199.1:0-3164 GCA_035645495.1 Brevibacillus sp.
TCCCCCGGACTCGCCCCAGATGGTCCGGGCTTGATTTGATGGCGGCGCGCGGGGACTGCATGGAGTTGAGCACTCCGGATCTGGCTTTTACCCGTGAAGAAAGCGAAACCTTCTATCAGGATGAATACGAGGTAATCTTGCATGTAGAGGAGTGGGATCGCGTCGAGCAGGTAGCCCAGGGATGGATCATGGCCTTGCGCTCCTTTGGCGAGCGGGTGGCGCGGGGCAATACCGTTGCCGACAGCCTGCGCGAATTGTCGCGGCTGATGTATTTGCTGGAGGCTGAGGTTTGGGCGAAGCTGGACCCTGACATGCAGAAGTTTTTGATAGAGTCTGCGGTATTTACGGATTTTGATGCCCAGGATTGCAGTCAAGTTCTGGGGGAGAAGAGCGTGGAGCTGCTTCACGAAGCAAAGCGGAGCCACTTGTTTCTCTTGGAAGACTCAGACGGGAACTATTCGTTTCACCCGCTTTTTCGCAGGCTTATGGCCAGCAAGCTGGCATCCGATCCCGCAGCTTACTTGCGCGTCAACCGGCAGGCGGCACATTGGTACCATCGCAAGGGAGAGGCAGGCAAGGCCTTCGAATACCTCATGCTGGCGGAAGAGTGGGAGCTGTTGGGAGAGTGGCTGGCACAAGCTTCTGAGGGTCTTCTGATGGACGGAAAGCTGGATTTGCTGTATCACTGGGCCAGCGTGCTGCCGATCAAGGTCAAGGACGATCATCATTGGCTTTGGTTTTATCAGGCTGAGGTCGAACGGTATCGCTGCATTTATCGACAGGCTTTTGATTCCTATCAGGTGTTTATCGGTTTGTGTGAACAAAAAAATGATCGGCACGGTCTTTGTCGCGGACTGGAGGGTTTGGCGCGGGTTCATCTGGACAGCGTGCAAAATGTTCGGGCAGAGGAACTGCTGAAACGGGCGATCCAATTGCTGCCGGCAGATGTGCCGGAGCGGGAGTTGGCATCTCGCCTGTACCGTCTCTTGGCGGAGATTTACACCAATCGCGGGGATGCCAAGCAGGCAGCGGATTGGTACCAGCGAAGCCAGGAGCTGGAGCACCAGACAGAGGTGGAGCTTGAATCACGTCTTTTGTTTCGCACGGGACGATTGCAGGAGGCTATTTCGCTGTTGGAGGAGAAGTGGACCCTGGAGCAGACCAGGCACCCAGCGCTGACCCGTTCCTATCGGGAGACGTCTCTGCTGCTGTCGTTTGTCTTTGCCTTGAATGGCGAATGGGAGCGGGGCTGGGCTGCCGCAGAGACGGCGATTGAGTTGGGGCAGGCGGCACATTCTCCCTTTGTCGAAGCGAACGGCTATGTCCGCAAGGCGCACGCTGCGCTGATCAGTCAGGAACTGCCCTTTGACGAGATTCGCAAGCTGTACGAAAAAGGCTTGCGGATGATGGAGGAGCTGCAGTCTACCCGTGGAAAATCAGAGACGCTTCTGGGGCTCACGCTGCTCTACGGCAAGGAAAAGGCCTTGGAGCAGGCGCTATTCTGGGGCAGACGCGGGATGCAGGAAACGGAAGCCATGCGGGATGATTGGCTGAACAGCCTCGTGCGACTAGCTGTCGGCATCGCCTATGCGAAAAGCGGCAAAGATGAAGAAGCCGTAGAAATGATCCAGGATTGCAGCGAACGGCTGTGTCTTTGCAAAGACAGCTACGGTGTGGTCATCTGCCAATTGTGGTTGGGGTTGCTGGCGTATCGCAACAAAAAATGGGATCTGTTTGACCAAGCCATTACCCAGGCATTGTCGCAGATGCAAACAGGCGAATACGAATTTCTTTTGCAGCGTCCGACGATGCTCACCCCGCATGACGTCCAGGCATTCATGCCGGTCTTGCTCGAAGCCAGCCGCAGGCAGATTGCCCCGGATTACGTCGCATCGCTGCTAGGCGAGATGGGCTTGCAACAGGTCAGCTTCCATCCTGGCTATACGCTACGAATCCAGACGATGGGACAGTTTCGCGTCTGGCTGGGCGAGCAGGAGCTGCAGGACAAGGCATGGCAGCGGGGAAACGCCAAGCTGTTGTTCCAGTTGCTGATTACCAAACGGCATCAGATGCTCACGCGCGAGGAGATCATTAACCTGTTGTGGGAAGGACGCGATGACGAATCAGCAACCCGGGACTTCAAGGTTGCACTCAACGCCGTCCATAAAGCCCTGGAGCCTGACAGGGCAGCGCGCACTGACGCCTTTTTCATCCAACGACACGGCTCTTCTTACGGATTTAACATCGCTTCGGGCTACCACATCGACGTGGAGGAATTTGAAAAATGGGTCTCTCGGGGGCTGGAAGAGCGTGATCTCGTACAGGCAGCAAGGATGCTGGAAAAAGGGCTTGCGTACTATCAAGGGTCATACCTGCCTGAATGCCGCTACGAGGAGTGGTGTTCTTCAGAACGTGACCGGATGCAGGAGTTGTTTTTGCGCGGGGCAGAGAGATTGGCGCGGATCGGGCTGCAAAGACAGGATTGGGAAAAGACGATTCGCTGGTGCGAAGCCATCCTGCGTGTCGACGATTGCTGGGAAGAAGCGTATCGCCTGCTGATGCGTGCCTATTTTCAACAAAACAATCGCACACAGGCCATACGCTGGTACGAAAAATGCGTCAACAAGCTAAAAGAGCAGTTGGGCGTGGAACCGATGCCTGCGACTGTAGCGACGTATCATCAGATCATCGGAGATTAAAAATGTTTTAAGAGCTGTCCCAAGGGTCATGTACATGACGCAAGGGGCGGCTTTTTTTCTTACGTCCACCTCTTGACGAATCTTGGAAAAAACCATACACTTATTTTTGTACTGACCAGTCAGTTCAAAAATAATAAGGAGTGTGGGAGTGATGTCAACTTCAAAAAAAGACCAAATAGCCCAAGGAGCTTTAACCGCCTTTTCCCAATACGGGTACAGTGAAACGACGATGGATTCGATCGCTGAAATCGCCCAGGTCGCAAAAGGCACCTTGTATTATCATTTTGCTACCAAGGAAGAGTTATTCTGGTACGTAGTCGAAAGAGGCGTGAAGATGCTGATCTACTCTGTGGACAGCGTGATTCAGGATGAGACATTGTCTCTGGAAGACCGCATGAAGAGCATACTGGATGGTCATCTTCACTTCTTTTCCGAGAACCGGGAGCTGTGCTTCTTGCTCCTCAG